>JBFJMG010000032.1:0-9454 GCA_041634015.1 Nitrosopumilaceae archaeon | reverse complement strand
TGTGAATCAATAATTCTATCTTTTAATGATGATGAGCTAAAACCAGAAAAAACTATTGTGTGAATAGCACCGATACGGGCGCAGGCAAGCATGGAAATTGGAAGCTCAGGGATCATCGGAAGATAAATTGTTACCCTATCACCTTTTTTGACGCCTAGTGATTTTAGAGAATTTGCAAAAATACAAACTTTTTTCCAAAGATCCTCATAGGTAATTATCTTCGAATCCCCATTTTCGCCCTCCCACAAAATAGCTGGTTTTTGCGCCTTTGAGTTTTGATGCACATCTAGCGCATTGTATGAGGCATTAAGGGTGCCACCAACAAACCACCTACCGAATGGAGGATTCCACTCAAGAGTCTTTTCCCATTTATCAAACCAATTCAGATTTTCGGCCTGATTTGCCCAAAATGAGATAAAATCAGATTCCGCTTTTTGTCTTGTCTTAGAATCATTATTTCCTAAGCCTATCAGATAGGATTCAGACATGAAATAATTTATGCATAGTGACTTCTAAATGTTAAAGAAGAAAAAATAGGGTTATTAAAAAAATTATTGTGCTTCCATTCTAGCAAGCCAATCTGGTTTTTCTTGGTTGCTTTCCTGAGTCGTTGCACTCACTTGTTGTGGGGCAACAGATTCGTTATTACCTTCACGTTGAAATACTGGGCTTTGTGCCACTGGTTCTTGTGTAGGTGCTTCTGGAAGTTTTGTTTCTACATCTTGGGTAGATGTATCGAGATATGTTACGGCTGATTCCTGTAACTTCTTTCCCGGTATCTCTAAAGCATGATGTACTTCTACATTTAGGTCTGATATTCGTCTTTGAACATTTGAGATTTCAGCAGACTCGTGAGTTATATGCTCAATGAGGTCTGTGGTGTATTTTTTGACCAACTCAAATGTTGATTCAGAAATTTCGTTGCTTTTGTATTGTACTTTGGAATCAAATGAAATTGTTTTGATTGATCTCATTTGAGTATCCAGTTCTGCTAATCGTGTTGCCAATTTTGCTTTGATTTGTTCTTCGGTTTCATCCAATGATATCAGTTTGGATTTGTATTTCTCATGTATTATTTCAGCATCCTCTTTCATGTCATCGTTTTCTGAAACAATGTCAATCAAGGCCTTTAGGCGACGAAGAGTCAGTCCTTTTTCACGCAATAGACGTTGGGAATCAAGTCTCCATTTTGGAATAAAGATAACAGTTTCTCCCTGGACAACCAGTTGTTCATAAGCAAATTGTTGTAATCCTTGTGAACCACAATCTACTCCAACAGTCTGGATACTTCCATCGATGTCTGTTATTGTTCCAATAACAGTGCCAATAGGGGCGCCGTACATGTCTTTGACTTTCTTACCGATTATTTCGGTATCGTCATTGCTCATGGGCAATGCTCAATGCATGAATATAACCGACAAAGTGTTAGAAAGGTTTTCAGTTTTGGTTAGAATTTTTTCACCTAATCAAAATACCGTTTAATTTTAGTAATTTTAAAATGGCATTCTAAACTCGAATAATTATGATAGACAGACAAGGACTAGAAAAAATTTTGCAGTTTGTATCCCAAAGGTGGATAGACATTACAAAAGAGCCGGAAAACAGAGCAATGAAAACATTACCATCTAATTTTTGGATGAATTCTGTTGGAGGTAAAGCGGGAAATGGTAGATGGTTAACTATGCTGATGTACACTGAAAACGAAGAAGATGCAAATGCATTAAAGGAAGTAATGCTTCGTTGGCAAGCCAAAGGCATGCAATCAAATCAAAGTCCCGATCTAATCCAAATTGGAAAGAAACAGTAATTTAATTAGTAAACTTTCGGGACGTATTGTCTGGAAAGTTTACCTTAAATGAAAAAAAGATCCTAAAAGATCACTTTTCCAATCTTGAGGGATCGGTGTTTGCAATAACTACCCCAAGACAGGTGGATCGAGGAGCTCTAATGTCTCGTTATAGTCGTACAGACAAAAGCATGCGACGTATTTTTCTTGATGAGTTTTTAAAAAATAAGAACCGTGGAGAGGAGTTTTACAACAGGGTTTTGCTTGAATACGGAGATGATTCTGTGGCAGAGCTTGGCGAAGCACAGATCGCCATTGAAGGACTATCCAACATTGCGGTAAAAAAAATTGAGGACAGAAGGATTGGTTTATCATACTTGGAAAAATCCTCAAGATATGTCGCATGGGATAAGAAAGTAAATGGAGAATTTAGATTCTATAAAGAACCAACATTACTTGCATCAAGATTTGCTGATATGTATCTTGACGCATGTAAGCTTGGATTTGAGATTTATTCAAAAAATTTAGAGTCAATGATTTCCTATGTTAGAGAAAAATATCCTATAGAAAAATATTCCTTCAAAGATTCACAGGATGGAAAA
The DNA here is from genome assembly GCA_041634015.1 of Nitrosopumilaceae archaeon. Lineage (GTDB taxonomy): Archaea > Thermoproteota > Nitrososphaeria > Nitrososphaerales > Nitrosopumilaceae > JBFJMG01. The sequence goes on along the minus strand of JBFJMG010000032.1, from coordinate 7,066 downwards.
GAGAAATCTTTTTCGCAACTTAGAGATGAAGCAGACATTAAATCTGCTTCTATAATTTACAAAGGTTCGACAAAGGCAAAAGCTTTGGACATATTACGTGGATTACTCCCTGCCTCGACTTTGACCAATGTAGGTGTTACTGGAAACGGGCGTGCTTTTGAGTATCTCTTGACTATACTTTTTGGCTCAAATTTGCAGGAAGAGAGGGATTTAGCCTCTAAAATAAAGGCCGAGTTAGATATTGTCATTAAATCATTTGTCAGACGCTCAAATGACAAGTATGGCAAAGCCCTTCAAAATTACCTGCAAAAGATTGGTTCTTTGAATGAGTCATTTGCAAAAAAAGCGTTACCAAAACATATCAAAGTCGGCACTCTAACAAAATTAGTAGATTATGAAACAGAATCTCAAGCATTAAACAAGGTAATAGCTGCAAATTTGTATGAAAAAGCAAACAGTGTTTCTTACACTGTCGTACTAAACAGCGTAAAAAAAATTCCAAAAATAAAAAAACATAAAATCATTACTAATTTGGCGAATCTTAGAAAAAATCGACGGCATCGTCCATCACGAGCTTTTGAATTTACTGAATATACATTTGATTTGGTTAATAATTTTGGGATGTTCAGAGATTTTCATAGACATAGGGCTTTGACTTTAGAAAGACAGCTGCTCACCACAGATCTTGGGTATTCGATTCCAAAGGAAATAAAAATTCTTGGAATTTCCAAAGAGTTTGAAGATTGTATGAAAAATACTACTTTTGTTTTTAATAAAATAAGGAAAAAGTTCCCAGAACAAGCACAATATCTCGTTAACTTTGCTTTTAATTATCCATACGTAATGCATCTTAATTTGCGCGAAGCATGCCACCTAATCGAATTAAGAACTGTTCCACAAGGGCATGCAGATTATCGTAAAGTTGCTCAAGATATGTACTTTGAAATAAAGCGCAAGCATCCCAATTTATGCAAAATAATAAAGTTTGCCGACCTTAACGAATACGAGTTAGAAAGATTCGAATCCGAAAAAAGAACTGAAGAGAAACGAAAAAAATCAAGACCATAAGAAAAAATATAATATTGTAACTTTCAAAGAGATATCGTGGATGTTTTAAAAAATAAAGATGAATTAAAAAAGAAATTAACACCTGAGCAATTCGAAGTTTGCGTTAACAAGGGCACAGAACCACCATTTACTGGCAAGTACTACGATTGTAAAGAAGAAGGAATTTACAAATGCGTTTGTTGTGGAACAGATCTCTTTTCTTCATCGACCAAATTTGATTCTGGGACTGGTTGGCCTAGTTTTTCAGAAGCAAAAGAGGAGGACAATATAGAATATGTAAAAGATACTAGTTTTGGAATGATGCGAGTTGAAGTTAACTGTAAAAAATGTGGTGCACATTTAGGCCATGTTTTTGATGATGGGCCCGCCCCCACCAAACTCCGTTTTTGTATTAACTCAGCTTCACTAGATCTGAAAAAAGACTAGAATTATTTGAAAGTTTCAAGCAGATTAATTTTGTAGATTTTTTCTTTTGGAGATATCATTTTTTAAATCGTTTAGCAATTCCAAATCATAATTTAATTCCATTAGCATTAGATTAAAACAATTGGTTAAGAGAGATTCAATTTTACCTTGTCCACTTTGTTTAATTTTTTCACTTATACTTTGAATTCGTTTTTCTTTGTAACTAATTGCAATATCTATTTGTTCGATTAATTTTTTAATCTGAGGTAAATTTTGAGGTTTTTCTTCTGTTTGAGATTTTGAGTTATCCTCTGCGGTGACTTTTTCAAATTCATTACCTAAAGATGCTTGGACCAGAGTCCGTAGTTTTTCACATACTGTGGTTCCGTCTTTTTCACATTCTTTAGCAAAGTCCTCTAGATCCTTTTTGTTGAGTTTAGTTGCCACTGTCTTCATTTAAAATCGACCATTCCAATCTGGGCCAATCATAAAAGAAACGATTATCCCAAACATATTAGTAAAATCATAAAAATGCATAAAAACAAGAGTTTGGTTTTAGCAAACAAATACTGTTTATCTTACCAAAATTACAGCCTTAATTAAATCGAGTTTAAGGCCTTGACAAAAAAACGTTTATTCCCATCTTGAAGTTCTTTTCTAATATTGAGAATAATATTATGTGGTTTTGGAGTGGTGGGTCAAAGCCTTGCAAAACTTTTGGATTCTCGAGCTGAGGACCTATATGCAAAGTATGGGGTAAAACCCCGAATCATCGCTGTTTCTGACACAAAGGGAAGTGCCCTAGAATCATCCGGACTGGATTTAAATCGATTAATAGATGTTAAACGAAAATTTGGTACAATTAAAAATTATGCTGAAAAAAACAATAAATTATCTGGTTTAGATATAATAAAAAATTATGATGCAGACGTGATGATTGAAACCACTGCAAGCAATTACAAGGATGCAGAACCAGGGATGTCTCATATTACTACTGCAATGAAAAGAAGAATGCATGTAATTTCTGTGAATAAAGGACCACTTGCCCTTGCATTTCCATCCCTAATGGAGCTTGCAACCTATAACCAAGTACAATTTCATTTCAGTGGAACGGTTGGAGGGGGAACGCCCATTTTGGATTATGCCAAAAATAGTCTAAAAGGAGAACGAATAACCTCATTTGCTGGAATCCTAAATGGAACGACCAATTATATTCTCACCAATATGGCAAATGGGATGTCATTTGATGTTGCCCTAAACGATGCCAAAAACAGAGGGTACGTAGAAGCAGATGAATCACTAGACCTAGACGGATTAGATGCGGCAGCTAAACTTGTAATTTTGGCAAATTGGGTTATGGGTATGAAGGTGACATTGCCAGACATTGACTGTACTGGTATTAGAAAAGTTTCAACAGATGACATTAAAAAAGCCAATCAAAACAATAGTTCAATAAAACTAATTGCCTCTTGTAATAAAAAACTAAAAGTATCACCACAGGAAGTTTCAAACGAAGATCCGTTATGTGTCAATGGAACGTTAAATGCAATAGCTTTTACTTCAGAACATTCTGGAACACAGACAATTATCGGAAGAGGTGCAGGAGGAATGGAAACTGCAAGCTCCATACTTAGGGACCTTTTAGCTATTAGAGAAGAGATTTCTAGGGATTGAAATCAAATCTAGTCTCTAAAACCGAGACAAATTCTATTCTAAAAGATGTGTCCAAAGAGTGGAAAATGGAATTACCTAAAATAAAAAATCTAAGAGTGTATCATATTTCAAATGAGATTCAAATAATCACAGGAAACGGTCTCAAAATCTTAAAAACAGAGGGAAGTTACCTTCCGTTTCTCACTGAGACAGTACTATTGGAAAAATTTCCTTATGTCGAGGTAGATATGGGAGCTGTAAAATTCATGTGTAATGGCGCAAATGTTATGCGTCCAGGAATAAAAAAATATACCGAGTTTGATTCGGACCAAATTGTTTGTGTTATAGAAGAATCACAGCATAAATTCTTGGCAATTGGAAGGTCATTGGTGGCTAGTTCAGAATTAGAATCCATGAAAAAAGGTGAGGTGTTAAAAAATCTACATTATATTTCAGATAAATTTTGGGAGATTGGAAAAACTGTAGATTAGTTTATTGGTTCTTCAAAGTGCTTGCTTTCATTTTTGTTTATTACCAAAATGTCAATTCCGTCGCCACTAAAAGAATCTCGAAGTGCAGCTGATTTAACCGCTTTTTTTGCCAAGTCAATTGCATCTTTTTCTGACATGTTTTCCTTAAATTGCGGATCAAGTACACCCAGTGCCATCTCTGCACCAGTACCCACAGCCGCATATTCATCAGGTAGAACAGAACCAAGAGGATCCAGAGTATAAATTACTGGTTTTTCAACCACACCACCTACAATCACTTGAGTTAGTAGTGGAAAGAATCTTCGTTCATACATCATGTTTGACATCATCTTTGCAATTGAATTTGGCGGAACATCTCTTTTTAGTTCCATTTTTCGAATTTTGGCCAAAGCAGCTATTTGTAATGAAAGAATTTGCATATCTGCGACAAGTCCTGCACATGCTGCGCCAACTTTTGGAGTAATTTGAAATGTTTTTTTTGTAGATTTACTAACTAGAAAATTGCCATAAGCAATTCTTTTCTCACTTGCAAAAACTACTCCCTCGTCGTAGACAATTCCTACGGCCGTAGCGCCAGGCATGTACATATATGACATAATCAAAATGTCGTCTAAACACAATAAAGGCCTTTCTAAATTGATCCCAGATTGATTTATACTCCCAAAGAAGGCGCCGAACTTTATGAGTGGCGCCAAGTTCAGCGATAACAAGTTAATTGATATCGCCTTTTTAGGAATGAGGGCAGCCATAGGAGTAATCTTTATTGTTCACGGAACTGGAAAATTTAATCCAGGCTTTGTTGGCTTTCTTACAGGCCCGCTTGGGCTTCCACCTGAGATGCAAATTCCCATAGCTTTGGCAGAAACAATTCCAGGAATATTACTTATTGTGGGGGTTTTAACGAGAATCTCTGCATCTTTGCTATCAATAATTATGCTTGGGGCAATTTTCTATGTCAAAAAAGCTGCAAACCTTACAGGAGATGGGGCATACGAGTTTGACCTAATTCTACTTGCTTCGTGTCTAGTGATTATCGTCGCAGGTCCTGGAAGAGCATCTATAGCACATGTAATTAAGAAATTGCCGCGGCCAATCCATTAATTACCAAAGTTTTCTAAAATATGGCACATGCATTTTGTAGTCTTTTTTAGAAGATCAATTCTTGCAAATTCGTTTGGAGAGTGAATCCTTGAAAAAACATAGGTACTTCCTATTGAAATGCAAGGTGCTTTTAGTACTTTGACAAAAGAGTGCATGGGCCCAGTCCCAGCATTTGATACATTTAGAATTGCATCTCCAAATGATTTTACAGCAGCATCTCTTACTTGAGAAACAAAAGGATTATCAGGATTAGTTCTTGCGGCATTCTCACCATGATAAACTTTAACCTGAATGTCGACGAATCCTTTTGATTTTAAATGTGTTTTAAGCCGTCTAATTTGTTTTTGTGCATTCATCTCAGGCACCAATCTAAAATCGATTTTTACTAACGCTTCGGCAGGTAAAACAGTCTTTGCACCCTTTGCTGTATAGCCAGAGACAATTCCAGCTATGTTACAGGTCGCGCCAGCCGCCAATGCTTTTTTTATTTCAATTCCTTGTTTATTTCCCACATAGTTTTTAATCCTAAATTCTTTCTTGAAAGAAAGGTCATCAAATGGTTCTTTTTTTATTAATTGTAGGTCACGTTTAGTCAAAGGTTGTACCTCCTTATACCAATCTTTGATCAAAATTTTCCCATTACTATCCCTAAGCGTATTAATTGCTTGGATTAATCTCCATGCAGGGTTTTTTATTATAACAGCCAAACTGGAATGTGCATCACGAACCGCTTCTCTTGCAGATAGTTCAACAAATAGTAACCCCTTCATCCCCAATCCTACTATTGGACGGTTTTTAGAATCGACGTACCCAAATTCCCAAATCACTGCATCGCATGTAAATTTATTTTTAAATTTTTTTAGATATTTTTCGATATTTGCACTTCCTGTTTCTTCCTCACCTTCAATTACAAATTTTACATTACATGGAACATCTCCTGTTACTTTGAGAAATGATTCGACTGCCTTGATTCTAGTTACTAATTCTCCCTTATCATCAGATGCACCTCTTCCAAAAATTTTATTTCCCTTTTTTTTACCACTAAATGGAGGATCATCCCATAAATCAAGTGGTTCAACAGGTTGAACATCATAATGATTGTAAAAAAGTAGAGTTTTTCCTGGATTTTTCTTTGATTTTACCTCTCCATACACCAGTGGCGGGGCGTTTTTACCCAAACGTAAAATTTCAGATTTAATTCCTGAGTTTCTAAGGATTCTTTTCACCAAGTTTGCGCATTTTTCAATTCCTTCATTTTTTGCAGAAACACTTGGTTGCTGAATTAAAATCTGCAAATCGGATATTAGGGAATCTAGCTCTAAATCGACGTTCTTTAAAATTTTATTATTAATACTCATTTTATTCTGTCAAAAGTTTTCATAACAAGTGGAATAGCATCAATTAGATCCATTGAAGTCATGTGTAATCCTAATTTCTTTTGAATGAATTTACCGGCCAATCCATTTACAAATGTGGCAGCCGCTGCAGATTCCAATGAATTCCTATTTTTGGACAAAATCCCAGCCACAAGACCCGACAGAACATCTCCTGTGCCACCTACAGTCATAGCTGGGATTTTTTTTGAATAAATGTACGTAGTATGGCCATTTGAAATAACATCAGTTGGTCCTTTAAGGAGAATGGTTATTGCATGTTCTTTTGCAAATTTTTCTACCACTTTAATTCTCTCTTTTAGCGAGCTTGCTGGTAAAATTCCAAACAATCGCTTAAATTCTCCCACATGGGGTGTTACCACCACGTTCTTGTTTGGTAACAAAGGTAGAATTTCTCTTACCAGGGAGCCTGCATCTAAAGATAGTCGTACGTCGCTATCGAGCAGTTTCTGAACTAGAATTTTTAGTGCCATTTTATCTGCAACTGCCAACCCCATTCCGATTGTTGCCGAATCAAGATTTTTTGGAATTGCGCCTAAAAGTTTATGAACAGATCCTCTTGTTAATTTTTGATCAACTAGTGGGATAACTATCAGATTTGGAGAAACACTTCGTGTTGACTGCACGTTTATTTTAGGAATTGCAGTATAAACCAAATCAGTTCCAGCACGCAGTGCTGCTAAAGAAGATAAAATTGGCGCTCCGTGGTAAATATAACTTCCACCTACAACCAAAACAGTTCCATTATCACCTTTGCGCGATTTTGAATTTCTTGCAGGAATAAATTTTTGAACTAGACTAGATTTCAGCGTTTTTGTAACCAATGTATTATTGGGATAATCATTGAGGAATAAATCTTGTTTGTTATTTTTGCTGAGTTGCGATTTTTTCAGTTTTCAATAACTGATCGATGGTTTTTAGTACTTCCATTGATTTTTGTTCTACTTGTCCGGC
>JBFJMG010000031.1:0-9466 GCA_041634015.1 Nitrosopumilaceae archaeon | reverse complement strand
TATCGCTTATTCACCAAATGGTAGAGTCTTTGGAATTTCAAAATTAGTTAGACTGGTAGAAAAATACTCGAAAAGACTTCAAATTCAAGAGAGATTAACGAAAAATATTGCCGATGAGCTTTATTCAAAAGGAGTAAAAGGTGTGGCAGTGTGGGCCGAAGGTGAACACCTCTGCATGAAAATGAGAGGGGTGCGAAATGATGCTCAAATGACTACCAGTGCCTTTAGAGGAATTTACGAAAACAAGAAAGAAAAAGAGAACATTGTTTCAATGATTCGCAGAGGGACATTTGATCCTTCAAGTATCTGAAAAATTAAATAGTGATGTTTTCCCATCGGGTCTATGGGTAAGGTCCATGACAATATTCACATTCCAGGTGAATCTTTTCCACATTGGATTTGGTTTGTAATTGAAGTTACAATAGTAATGGCAATCTCAATGTTGGTTTCTAGAGAAATAACCGATTCTATCGCTGACCTTGATCCTTTAGCGCAAAATTGGGTATTTTATGGAATTGTAGGAGCAATATTCTTTATCTGGTTCATAATTATTCGCGGTTTAATTCTTAAAAAGAAAATTCTATCATAAATTCGCTGTATCATTATCCATACTGATATTGTGTTTTATCTTTAATTGATAATTTTAAAAATGCAGATTTTCGATTATTACATGATTCACATTTTCCACAATGAACTCTACCATTAGTATAACAACTCCAAGTTCTAAAGATATCATTACCAATGAGATCAAAGCCAATTTTTATTAAATCTCCCTTGGAGAACCCTTTCTGAAATGGTGACCAAATTTTTATGGGGTTTCTAATTTTGAGTTTAATTCCATCAATTTCACCCTGATTAAAGGCAGCCTCAGCTTTCTTTGAGAATGCAGGTCTGCAATCAGGATAATTTTTGTCATCGGTATGTGCACCAAAGGCTATCATTGAAGCATTTTTTGAGAAACCCCAGGCAGCAGCAATCGATAAAAATACGGCATTTCGAATGGGTACAACAATAGAATAATCAAACTTTGATGGAAGTTTTTTCTTCGAATCAGTAAGGACATTAGTATTGCCATAAAGATTTTTCATAAAATCAATATTCACAATTTTATGTTCTTGAAGTTTTAGTAGTTTTGCAAACTTTTTCGCAATTTTTATTTCTTGGTTTGCTCGTTGTCCATATGAAAAAGAAATCCCGTAAAGTTCGTAATTTGATTTAAGGTATGCACATGTGCAAACAGAATCGATTCCTCCACTAAAAACAACAATAGCCTTTTTCAATTTCCCTCATTTATCAATTGACTTTTTTTATATTGCTATAGCTCCTTTACTTGGCTTGCATATTAGGGTCTGGGATTTTATTTTTGATCCTGTAAACCCATTTGACATCACATGACAAATTTTCTTAAGATCGGCTGAGGCTGTACTAAACGCGATGACTGAAGGACCTGCACCGCTAATTGTAACGCCTAAAGCACCAGCATGTAAGGCATTTTTTTTAACATTAGAAAATCCCGGAATCATTTTTTCTCTGGCAGGCTCGACAATAACATCTTTGATTGAATCTCCTATCATAATCGAATCTTTTTTTGCAAATCCAGCAACTATTGCTGAAGCATTTGAAAGATTTTCAATAGTTTGAAGAAAGTTTACCTTTTTTGGAATTACACTCCTTGAAACTTTGGTTTTCTTTGGCGGGACTTTGAGTTGAGGAACTGCTATACACATTCTAAGATCTTTTGGTGGATCGATCTTAATGATACGCAGGGGATTCGTTCGAATTATTACAAAACCTCCAAGTAGTGAGGCTGCTACATTATCATAATGAACAGAACCTGCACTCGCCTTTTCTCCCTCACCAGCATTTTCAACAAGGGAATTCTCATCAAGATTTAGTTTAAACAATTTGTTAATTCCCACCGCAGTTGCAGCAGCAGAAGCAGCACTACTTCCCATACCAAAACCCGCAGGAATTCCTTTTTTTACTTTAATTTCAATTCCTCCTTTAATCTTGAATTTTTTTTTCATAAAAATCCCTACTAGACCAGCTGTATTTTTGGAGGGATTTGTTGGGATTAAATCCGAAGTTATGATTTTTATTTTATTTTCTGAGAGTTTTGAAATTGTTATTTCGTCATAAAATGCATCAACTGCAAGCCCAAAGACATCGAATCCTGGCCCTAGATTTGCTGTAGAAGACGGTGCTCTAATCCTAATACTTGAAACCAACTAATCTTCTATCTCCTCTCCTAAATTTAAGATCCTACTTAGTGCCCCCTCTAAATTGGGCATACCCTCCCCCGTTACGTTAGATAAGGGGATTAGACCCTGTGCAAATCCCCCAAGATTCAAACTTCGCAAAATATTAGAGACAAGAGTATAAGTTTCTCCATCGGTTTCTTGGGAGATAGCTTGTTCTAAGGAAGCAAGACTAGTTGACCATTTTAAAATATCTCTTAATTTCTCTTGTATGAGATCTACCTTTGTTAGCACATTGACGGTTGGAAGATTTAATCTCAGTCTTATTGATGTGGCTAATAATGCAATTGATACAAAATTTGTGGGAGTCGTAACAAGGGAACCATCATGCAAAAAAAGACCTACTTTTTGCTCACTAGTTAAATTCTGTAATATGAATGGTCCACTTGATCTATATGCAAACAATTCTATCTGTCCAGGTGTATCAATTATTAGGTAATCGGGATTTGCTTTTTCTATTTGTGATCTAAGCTCGTCAATTTTGGTTGCTATAAGATCATTAGCCATAATTAATGCACCATTTGGGCCCAACTCATATTGTTTCATAAGAGAAATTATATCTACAAAATCCCGAACATCAACATCACAGGAATATGGAAGAGTTTCCACGCCGGGATCTAGATTCAAAATTGATGCAAATGAACCAGCTTTTGTGTAATACTCGTGAATTTTAGAGGTTAGGAGTGATTTTCCTGATCCTGCTGTACCTACAATAAAAATTGACTTCAATCTTCTGCGTATTGCTCCTTTATTCGCTTATATTTGAATCCATAAGAAAACCATCGAATGAAGTGGAGAATAATTGCAATACTTGCAAGCATGATACCAATTGTGATTATTGCTCTACAATTTGAAATTAAACTTGAAGATGTTCTGGCAATAGGCGCACTTCCATTTTTGGCAGCGGTAATGGCAATGATGATAAAACTTGCCTTGCAGGGGATAAAATTTGGTTATATTGCCCGAAATTATCTTGGACCATTTGAATCGATGGCAAGATTGACGGGAGTAAGAGTTGGAAGTGAATTCATAAAATTCACAACACCAATGTTTGTTGGGGCAGAATTTATTGTCATTTATTGGTTACACAAGAAGGGAATATCAGCTTCTAAATCCTCATGGATTGCTATTTTAGATATTGTCACCGAAGTCTTTGCAGGAGGTTTGCTATCAATTATGGCGGGAATAATTGCACTTCTTAATGGAGCATATGTTGTTGGGGTAGTTATACTCTCTACAAGTATTATTGTAACTGTTCTTTGGCTTGTGTTATTTTTCCTATCCTCCAAACGAAATTTTCAGGTACCATCAATTCTTTCAAAACTTATCACCCGATTCGGAAAAGAAAAAGGAACAAAATACGTCACGCAAACTAATATGTGGATGGAAGAAGTTTGCACAATGAGTAGAAAAAATCTAAGATCAACTAAATCCAAAAAAGTTTTTGTTAATGGATTTCTACTTTCTTTACTCTCTTGGATTTTTTATGGAGTATCGTTTTTAATAATAGCAGAGGCCACCGGTTTTTCAATCGGAATTTTTGATTCCGTAATGGCAGTAATGGGTGCTAATGCAATAGGTAATCTTCCTATAACTGTAGGAGGATCTGGTTTGGCAGAAGTTGGAATCGTTGCATATTTGAATAACCTCGATCCATTTAATTTTGATTTACCTGAGCTTGGAATAGAATGGAATGCCGTAATCGGGTGGAGAATAGCCACCTACTATGTACCAATTGCAGTTACTTGGATTTTGTTAATGAAATTTGCTTTAAGCAAATATACAAAACCAAGCGTTTCAGAATAATTAAAATCCATTTTTAATTAAGCATTAGATAAAAAACAAGATAACAATGAAATACTAAAAAGATTTAGTATAAAACATGGCCTCTGTAATAATTATACCAATAATTATTGTTGCAATTGTTGGCCTTGGTGGATACTTTATTTACCGTTTCGTAATCTTCGATTTTCTTTCAAAGCAATCTGTAAAGAAAACCCTAAGAAAGTATAGAATAAAAAAAACTCCTTTTGAAATAATTAAAGAATATCATAAGTATAAAGGTGAAAATTTATCAGACCAAGAAATTCTAGACATGGAAAAAAACTATAGACAACGGGAACCGGAACAATTTCTTGCAATGTATGATGTTATACGCGAGAAGCAAAGCTCAAGTGATGAGAAATAATTTTTTCCTAGGGGCTAACTGGTATTTGGATAAATGGAGTTCCGCCCTCACCTACAACTAGAGGAAGTTTTCCATCCCATGCTTGAGTTTTTAGCCACTCTAAATAATTTGGATTCTCAGCCAATGCCCTATTGATTATTGCAATTGCTTCTGCCTCTCCTTTAGCCTCGGCAATGTTGGCATTTGCAAGTCCTATGGCATTTGCCTCTCTTTGTCTGGCTTCTACTTCAATTCTTCTCAAATCATTTTCTGCTCTGAGAGCTTTTTGTTCAGCCTCTACCTTAGATTCAATCGCTTGAGCGAATAATGGTGAGAATTCAAAATCAGTAATGGAAATAACTTCAGTTACAACTTCAAATTGATTTAGCCTTTCCCTAATTGAAGATTCTATATCTTCTTTGACTAGAGGCCTCTTTGTGATTAGGTCTGCTGCATTATAATTGGCTGTTACCTGTTTTACAGTTTCTTCTATGGCAGGTTGAATTACCCTGTTTTCATAATCCAGTCCTAGATTTTTGTATAATCTATGGACCGCTTCTTTATCAGGATGATAATTCACAGTTACAGTTGTTTCAACTGTTTGCAAGTCCCTTGAGGCACTACGAGTTTCTTTTTCATATTTTAATGTACGAACTTCAATCTGAACTACATCATCCTGAAAAGGAACAACAAAATGCAACCCTTCATCAAGGGGTGGATCATTTAGCTCAACTGCATTCCAATGCAATAACACTCCTCTATGTCCTGCTTCAACTATTTTGACTGAAGCCGAAGCTACTATTCCTATAATAATCAAAATTATAATACCAAGTACGATCCCTTTTGCAGCACTCATGTTAACGTTTAATTTTGGTGTTTCATATCTAGACAATCTTACATTTGTTTCTAATTGGCGACTATTATACCAATCCCTTGATTTTAGGCTAGATCATGATCGAAATTGGGTCTTTTATAATTAGAAAGTCCTCTAATCCTCAACAAATTTAAGATAATAAAATATAAAATGATATTAAATGGCAACCGACTTTTCATGGATTTACATTCTAATTTTTCTAATAATCCCCCTTACGAGAATAATCCCTCGTCTTCTTGCAAGACGTAAGATGAAAAACAAGCCCTTGACTCAAACAATCCCTGAAGGAAAATTTGTAACAAATTCTAACACTGAAAAAAAACCTTCAATTAAAATTTCAAAACCTAAAACAAAAGAGATGCTTGTTGTAGGTGAGCTAAATAGAGGAATCACAAGCTTTGAAAACCTTCAAAAAAGTACCGGTTTTAGTAATAATGAGCTAAATTCAATTCTAGAAAAATTGGAAAACGATGGCTTAATGAGAGTTGTGCATAAACAAGGACTACTTGGTCGTAAAGTAGAACTTTATCCCACTGATAAAGGATTAAAAGAATATTTTTCGTAATTTTTTTTTGAATTGGGCTCGTTTAGAAACAACCTCATTGAAAATTAGCAATAGAAACTACTTTATTTTTCCAAGAAGGTTCTAAATTGTTGAACTTAAAAAATAAAAATGTGATAATTACTGGTGCATCAAGTGGAATAGGTGAGGCAAGTGCGATTGAATTTGCAAAAAAGGGTGCCAATCTCATTCTTGTAGCAAGATCAAAGGACAAACTTACTATCTTAGAAGATAAACTAGAAAATTTTAAGCCAAAAACTCTTGTTTGTGTATGTGATGTATCTGATAAAAATCAAGTGAACCAAACATCAAAAAAAATTCTAAATAATTTTTCCACAATTGATGTTTTAGTAAATAATGCGGGATATGCCCTTAATGGCCGTGTATCAGAGCAAACCATTGAGGAAATTGAATCTCAAATGGAAACCAATTACTTCGGAATGGTTTACTTTATCAAAAATTTTCTTCCAGTAATGTTGAAACAACATTTTGGCCATATTGTAAATGTAGCATCAGTTGCAGCAAGCTTTGGGCTTCCAGGAATAGCTCCCTACTGTGCTTCTAAATTTGCGATGTTGGGTTTCTCAGAGGGATTAAAACATGAATTAGAGGGAACAGGAGTTGGCATCACTGTTGTTAGCCCAATAATGGTTAGAACTAATTTCTTTGACCATCCTTCCTTTGAAAAGGTACCCAAGAATTCTAAAACATCCCTACATCCAAAAACTGTTGCCAAGACCATAATCAACGCTTCAAATTCTCCAAGATTAGAAATTGTTGTACCTCAAACCGTGAGAGGTGCAATATGGATCAAACAAACTTTTCCTTATTTAATAAAACCTATAGTAAGTTCCTCATTCAAGAAATATCTCAAATCAGAAAGGTCAAATTAAATCAAAAACCTTACTCAGACTTTTCATCGGAGTTGACATCTAACGATTTCAAGTTTTGTAGTTCAAATTGATATATCGCATTCATCTCGATTTCTTTTTCTTTATGTAGAAATTCTACAACTTTTTTTGATAATGGAGCTTTTTGTGAATTAAAAGTAAACTCATAGATAACTCCCCTTTCCAATTCTCCTGGTTTAATTTTTTTTGGTAAATCCATTGTAACAATATGTCTCCCGTCTTCTACGGAATCATAAAGTTGAACATCGATCTTACCATCTTTTTCATAAATTTCTAAAATATATCCCGCCCTCACTAATTTGGAAGGTTTTTCAAATTTAGCATTTTGAATCTCATCAGTAACCCATTTTGGAATATCTTCCTTTTTCTTAACCATTCAGGCCCCTCAAATTTTTTGCTTATCTGTTTTGCTTTTTTGCCACCAATCTAGGTAATCATATTGTTTATCTTCACGAGTTGATTCTCGTCTGTTTAATTTATCTCGAATGTCGCTTACCTGTTCTCTGGTTGCATATAATCCACATCTTTTGCACATGAAATGTTTTGTGGAGGGATCTAATTTCATTGGAAATTCGATTTTTTCGATTAATTCCATTACATTTACTTCTGTATCCTCGGCATATCGTTCCCTAATGGCCTTTTTTTCCCTTGCTTCACATTCTGGACAGTTCGGCAATATTCAACGACCTTATTTTTTCCATAAAAGCGTTCCCACCTCTAAAACCTAATAGGATTTGGAAAAATCTGGTGCGTGGATTATATCTTCATCCCTTTCGGTCAGTTCGCCCATCGAACATACCACGCACCAGATGATCGATTTCCTAAAGAAAAACTATTATTTCTTTTTTTCAAGTATCTCTCGCACTATCTTGGCTGAATTTTTGGCACCCTCTGATGAGAAATTTTTCTGAAAATTTTTCAGATTATCTTCATACCTACTATAATCCTCTTTTAATCTTGTTATTGCCTGCATAACATTCTTAGTAGTTTTTGCCAGTATTGCTAGATTTCTCTCTTCCGCCCATTTTATTTGGTTTGTATGTTCATCGTATACAGGAATTCCAATAATTGGTTTTGCTTTACCGCCAAGAATTTCCCCCATTACAGTGTGTGATCCATTTACTACTGCATACTTACATGAATTTAGAACATTTTCCTTTTCTTGTTCTGATAGGAATCCAATGTCAATTTGAATCCATTCAATTTTTTTATCTAAAGCCTCAGAAACCTGATAGATTTTACCATCTATGCCTTTGACCTTATTTATTGAGGAATCATTTTTTGCGTGAGAGATAATTCTTTTCTCCTTTTCCATTCCAGGATTCCTAAAAACTTCCTCGTACCTCTGACCAGTTCCTTCATTAGTTGATCTGTTACCAGTACGCATCCAATACCCAAATTCGTTGTTTTGAATTAATTTTTCGAAATCAGTTAATGGGTGAAAACTTTTGGGTTTATGCTCTATAAAATGTCCAACATAAACTACCTTTTCCATAACTGATTTTGGAAAATTCAAATTATATTCACATAAGGTATAGGGTGCCGGTGAATCAGCAACAAGAATTTTTGTGGCCTTTGCAATTTGTTTGGCAATAAAAATTAAAGACGGATAAAAAATTTTTCTTCTCGTCCATAGTTTGGGCATAAACTGGTTAGTAACAAAGAGGCATGGTATCTCACGATTCTTGGCCAAAACATTTGACCCCATATCGCCATCATTAATAACCAAATCAAATTTTTCTTTATCGTAGAGCTCTCTTTCTTTTTTAAGGTAATCCGAGATTTGTTTAAGCAGTGGTGGTTGTTTTGAAATTGGTAGAAGGAGGTTGGCCAAGGATAGAAATACGCTTGGTCCGTATTTACCATCTATTGGTGTAGGCATTAAAATCTCATGAATATGTTCACGTTGGGAAGGAAATTTTTCTAATAGTTTTTGATAAATTTGATCCTTACTAGAAAAATGTATTTCAAAATCCTTGAGAAAATCAGGGAGAACACTATTCAAACGCATCATTCTTGAAAAATGACCACTACCCCAAGGATAAATGAATTCTCCTATCTTATACACGACCTAAATCAAAGACAGCCGTTTAAATTTTCAATGTTCTAAATCTAGAGAATCCATAATTTCATGCAGGTTATTGGGACCCAGATTTATCACAATTTCCTTTTTTGTGTCCAATAACTGCTGTGAAATTTTAGATTTTGATCGCAGAGAAACATTAGGAAATCGTACTTTGCCCATCTTTTCAATTTTAGGAAGAAATTTTGATAGGCCGAATTCCTTTGCGGTAGTAAAAACATCCTCATCTAATCCAGAGAGAGGTATTACTGGGATCATTTTATTTTTTGTAATACGATTAATATTATTCTCAATAAAGTCATTTGGAAAAATTAAAGGAGAAATTGCCGTAGCAACCCAACTAATCTTGTTTTGTTCTGCTACATGACAAATAAGATCAGTTACAGAATTTAAAAAAATAAGATAATTCCGACTATCCTTCGAATGCGTTTTCATATGAAAAAATTCTAATTTTATTTTTGGTTCTAAGATTACTTGTAGAAGCTGGTTCAATATCTTAACAAGTGTTAGCAGTTCGGTTTTCTTTCTATAGATAACAATAATTTTAACGCTGAATCCTTGTTTAATGGCCTCAAGACATGATACAGCTGATAATTCATCGTATACCGCAC
>JBFJMG010000030.1:0-9637 GCA_041634015.1 Nitrosopumilaceae archaeon | reverse complement strand
ATTGTG
The DNA here is from genome assembly GCA_041634015.1 of Nitrosopumilaceae archaeon. Classification (GTDB taxonomy): domain Archaea; phylum Thermoproteota; class Nitrososphaeria; order Nitrososphaerales; family Nitrosopumilaceae; genus JBFJMG01. The sequence continues at coordinate 9,631 of JBFJMG010000030.1, read as the reverse complement.
ATATAATATATGATATGGGGTATCAAAAGATTTTTCATCACTCATTATAGTTGCAATTCTTCCCACTTTGTAATAGTGTAAACCACATTCTCCTATCATGGAGGTAATGGAAGATGCAGCATGAACTGTTTTGGTTTTTATATTTTCCTGAACCGCACGTACTCGTAATTCAATATGTGTAGTGGCAATGTAAGGATCACCATATGATAATAAAACGACTTTTTTCTTTTTTGAATTTTTTAAAATTTCGGAACCATCTTCTACCATCCAGCGCTTCGCAATCTTGAACTGGCCCTTTACAAGTTTCTTTATTTCCAAAAAATTCGATTTGGTTATTGGACTGGTGAATTGTTCAAAATAAACTATGTCGGCTACCGATAATATCTTTTGAGTCTCCAAAGAAATTGATTTCGGTCCTGAAATACCTAATCCAATGAACCAAAGCATTAGTGCATCTTTCTATCGTGTAGTCTTTTTAAATGCTGCAAAGTTTTTTTGAGTACCTCAATACCACGCAAATACTCGTCGATAGAAACTCGTTCATCAATAGTATGAGATGCATGGGGATCTCCTGGGCCATAGGTTACAACAGGTATGTTTAATCTATTACCTATTACATTCATGTCCCCCGTACCTGTCTTTCTAATTAAAGTAGGCCTTGTGTGTTCTACTTCTAATATTCCAAGGGTAAACGCTCTGACCAGCGGTGAATTATGTGGAGCCTCAAAAGGCTCTGTTTCATCTAGTATGGAGTAAAAGGCTTCCACACCTCGCTCTTTAGATACTTCTGCGACAGATTTCGCAATTTTTTCCTCTACAGATTTACAATTCATATCAACAGGGATTCTAATATCCAAAGTTGCATCACACTCTTTTGGGGTAACATTGTGACTGGTACCCCCTTTTATTTCAGTCAATGTTGCTGTAAGTAACATCCCTTTTTTCTTGTCTTCCTGTCCGGATTCTAGAACTTTTTTTAATCTGTCAGAAAATACCATTGTTTCTTCTATGGCATTTTTTGAAAGCCAAGGTGCACTTGCATGTGCACTGTCTCCAACGTTAATTCTGAGATTAATAGCTAGTCTGCCTTTATAGGCGATTGTTACTTGTTTTATTCCACTTGGTTCCCCAAACACTGCATAGTCGATGTCCAAATCTTGCTTTACCAGATGTTTAATTCCTGTGGCGTTTCCTTCCTCATCTACTGCTCCTACAAAAATTACTGTTCCATTGTTGTTTTGTACAGATGAGGCCGCAAATAACATCGCCATCAAGGGTGCTTTTGCATCAGAGGCCCCTCTCCCAAACAGAGAGTCTCCTTCTTTTCTTACCTTAATTTTTCCTGGGACGGTATCCATATGTCCACAAAAAAGAATCTTCGGTGATCCTGAACCCTTTTGTGCAATTAGATTTCCTACTTCATCAATGGTTATGTTTTCAAAACCAAGATCATCACATTTGTCTGCTAAGAACTCTGCAAATGGTTTTTCACTTAGGGATGGTGTGTAAATTCTAAGTGCCTTTTCAAGCATTTTTACTGCAAACCTTGGTGTGACTGTAAAAGTGGTGTCCAATTTTTACTTGTTTAATTGAAGTGCGTAATCTAACATTAATGAGGGAATGTCTATCTCACAAACCCTGACCGTATTTTTGTATTCTGTAGTATTATTAACCTCATGCACAACCAACCCTCTTTCATCACTTTCCATCAAATCAATTCCCACTATTTGTCCTTGCACAGCATTTTTTGCTTTTATACATATATCTTCCAATTCGTTTGTAACTTCACATTTTTCTGCTCTACCTCCTAATGCCATATTGGTTTTCCAATGACCATCACCTGAATGTCGATATATTGCAGCGACAATCTTATCTCCGACCATTATGGCTCTGATATCTCGTGGTGGACGTTGAACAAATTCTTCGAGATAATGTATTTGGTAGATAGGATACATTTTCTCCATGCTTTCAATAATTCCCTCAGCTGAATCACGATCATTAAGTTTGGAAACCATCCTTCCCCAACTACCTACTGTGGGTTTTATCACCTTTGGGTAGCCTATCTTATCCAGGATTTCTAATGTAGTTTCTTTTGAAAAAGATACAGTTGCAAAAGGGGTAGGAACTCCATTTTTTTTTAATAACATATGAGTATACAATTTATTTCCTGCAAAAACTCCCGTATAAAGACAATTAATAACATTGACTCCTAGACCTTCTAGCGCAGCAGTGGAATGTATGTTGCGATAATAGCTTACACACCTTTGTAGAACCGTACCAAGTGATTCGGGTTTTTTATCTAATTGCAAAGATAATTTTTTGCAGTCAAGCATCTGAATGTTGATGTTCTTTTTTTTACCAGCTTCTAATAGTGCTTTTTCTTCCCAACGGATGGTATCATAAAGAACTGTGATCTCAGGATTCACTGCCCCCAATCCTCGCCAACTGTTTGGGCGGGCTTCAAATCAAATCCATCTGAATTTTTTACCAGCTCAAAACTAGCGCCACATTCGGGACAAGTTACTATTTCTCCCTCTAATGCGTCAGTTGGTATTGAAATATTGGCATCACATTCAGTACATTTTGTCATATCTTTCTACTCTCCTTTACTGTCATTAATTATTTTTCTTTCTAATCTATCTTCTAATGGAATTTCAATCAAATCTCCTAATCTTAGTCCTTTTAGACCTGCAGCCACCTGTTTTGCACGTAAATCGTCTTTTGGTAGTCCTAATAGAGTCATGAGGTATCCTGCACCAGTTTTTCCAGCAAGTTCTCCAAAGACAATTCTTCTTCTATTTCCTACCACGCGTGGGGGAATTGGTTCATAGGCAGCGGGATTTCGAAGAATGGCTGCCAAGTGAGTTCCAGCCTTGTGTTTGTAAGCTGAGGAACCTACAATTGGTTTAGAGTCATATGGTCTAATGTTAGTGTAATCCTCGATGAGTCTTGAAAGATCTTGCAGCATATCCAAACGGAAATCATTTGGTGATTTATAAAGATAGGTTAAAGCAACGGCTACTTCTGCAAGAGGGGGAATTCCAGTACGTTCACCAATTCCATCAATTGTCGTATGAATTTGGTCAACTCCTGCATCACAAGCTGCAAAGGCATTACCAAGTGCAAACCCAATATCATTATGGACATGAGCATCCAAGGGAGTATCAATTTGATCCCTAACTAGTTTTACAAAATTGTACATTCCAATCGGACGCATTATCCCAACAGTATCTGGAAGACTAATTCTATCCACACCTGCTTCTTCAATTGCTTTACAAACTTCAATTAAAAATTCGGGGTCAGCTCTGCTACCGTCTTCAACTGTAAAACGAATTTTCAATCCATGAGACTTTGCATATTCTACAGTATCTACGGATCTCCTCAAAGCCTCTTGCCGAGAAATACGTAGCTTGTCTTTGAGATGAATGTCTGAAATTCCCAAGTAAGCTGCGACCCATTTTGCATCGCATCTTAAGGAAACATCAATATCTTCTTTGAGGGCTCGGCCATGGGAAACAATATCTGCCTTTAGCCCTTGTTTTATTATGGTCTTGGTAGCCTCTTCATGATCACTTGACACTACTGGAGATATCTCAATTTGATCAACTCCAAAATAATCTAACATCCATGCAATCTGAATTCTTTGTTTATTGGAAAATGATACACCCGGATGCTGCTCTCCTTCCCGTAGTGTACTATCCAATACGTGGATTTTTTTTTGTTCCTTGTTGTATTCATTATACAGATTGGCATAATGATTCGGATCATTCATTGCTGAAATCGATAAGAAATTAAAGGAATATAAACATAATCGTACTAATTTCGTCGAATAATTTAATTTATGATCCGACTATAGGTTTTTTTAAAAATCCTGATCCGATTCCCGCTTAAGAGACAGTTCTTAAAATTATCACAGAATTTGTATCAGTAACACCAGGAATTTTTCTTAGCGCATCAATACTTTGGTTTATTTCGCCAATTGTTGGTGCGCTGACAATAACAACAATGTCGTATTGCCCAGTAATTTCATAAATCGTTTTAATTCCTTCAAGTCTTGTAAATTTTGAAGAAATCTTTGAAGTATCAGTTGATGACTCAACGGAAACCAGAACTATTGCTTTAGTGGCATTTTCTTCTCCAACTTCTATTGTAAATTTTTTTATCGTTCCTATATCTACTAAATTTTTTACCCTCCTTCTAACTGCTGATTCTGAAAGTTTTAGTTTTTTACCAATATCTACAAAGGATTCTCTAGAATCATTTCTTAAATATTCAATTATTTTTTCGTCAGTTTTATCTCTAAACATTTTTTCTTTCTTCCTCTTTCTTAAATAAATTATCTAGTTTTTCTAAAACCTTACTAATATCTTCTTCATTAATAACTAAAGGTGGGAGGAATCTTAGAACATTTCTTCCTGAATATAGAAATAAAACATTATTTTTGATTCCATCAAGCAAAATATCTTTTACCTCAAATTTCATCTCCACTCCAATCATCAGTCCTTTTCCCCTGACTTCTCGAATTATTTTGTATTTTTCTTTTAATCGGTTTAATCCTTCATGAAAAATTTTTCCCATTTTTTCGGCATTTCCAACTAGTCCATCTTCCGTTAATGCTTGAATTGTAGCGATACCTGCGGCACATGATAAAGGATTTCCACCAAATGTAGAAGAGTGTTCACCTTTGGTAATACAAGCCAAAATCTCCGGCCTTACGAGTGTAGCTCCCATCGGTACGCCACCTGCAATTCCTTTGGCCAAACACATAATGTCTGGAACTGTATTCCAGTGCTCTGACGCCCACATTCGTCCAGTTCTTCCCAAACCAGCTTGAATTTCGTCAAAAATTAAAAGGATTCCTTTCTCGTCACAAATTTTTCGTGTCTCTTGTAAAAAACCTTCAGGCGCTACATGAATTCCACTTTCCCCTTGAATCGGTTCCATTATCACAAAGCCAGTATCGTCGTTAATGCTTGAATGCAATGAATCTATATCTCCAAAAGTGGAAAATGAAACTTTTTCTATCAGTGGCGAAAAACTTTTTCGGTATTTTGGATTAAACGTTAATGATAATGCTCCCATAGATTTTCCATGATATGATCCTTTCATTGCTACCATTCCTTTTTTACCAGTATATTTTCGAGCAAATTTAATGGCAGCTTCTACAGCCTCTGCCCCACTGTTGTTTAGGTGTACTTGTGTGAGTCCATTTGGTGCAATCTTAATCAAAGATTCCAAAAACGTTTCTCTTGTTTTATTGTATAGTGAACTATGAACTGTAATTATTTTATCAAGTTGTTTTTTAATTCCTTCTACAACCCGTGGATTTCTATGTCCCACAAGTGCAACACCATACCCTCCCATGCAATCAATGTATTCTTTACCATTCACATCCCATACATGTGATCCTTCTCCCTTTTCTATTGTTACGGGGAATCTCTGGTAAAGATTTCCCATTATGTCGTCTTCAATCATTTTGAATTACCGTACAATTACTATGTGATATAGCTGATGAAATTGGATTCTCACGCATTCCATTTGCAATTAGAGCTTCTTTTACACCCATGTCTAAAGCTTCTGTTGCTGCCAAAATCTTTTTCTCCATTCCAGGACCTATCTTGGGTCTTATTTCCTTTGCCTCTGCCAAGGTAAGCTTTGGTACAAGTTTTTCGTCCATCAATAAACCATCCACGTTTGTTACAAAGAGAACCTTGTCTGTTCCCACCTTGCCTGCTACATAGGCTGCAGCTCTATCTCCATCTACATTAAGAAATTCATATTCTTCACTTAGGGCAATTGGTGAAATAACTGGTGTTAATCCTTGGTCTAGGAGAGAGTGAATAAAAGCAGAATTTACCTCTGAAATTTTACCTGTATATCCACCATCAATTGCTTGTTTTCGACCCTTTTCGTTTATGATTAAGAGTTTTTTCTTTCTCTGGGCTTGCATTATTTTGGCATCTGCTCCGGATAGTCCAATTGCATTAATTCCATTTTTTTGTAACATCATAACAATTGTTTTGTTAATACGTCCTGACATAACCATTGTGAAAATCTCTGAAGTTTCTTTGTCGGTGTATCTACTTTTAATTCCACTAGGTGATGTTACAAATTTTGGTTCTTTGCCTAGCTGGGTTGATACTTTAGTTACTTCTTTACCTCCTCCATGAACTATAATTACTCCTTCTTGCTCTACTATTTTCTTTAAATCTGAAATTGTTGAAGGATGTAAATCATCAACTACACTTCCACCAATTTTTATTGTGATCATTTTAAACAGGAGTTAGTGGAGTATATTTAAGACCAGACATCTCATCAAACCCTGCCATAACATTCATGTTTTGAATGGCAGAACCTGCAGCACCCTTCATTAAATTGTCTGACGCTGACAATGCAATTAATCGGTTGTTGTCTTCGTCTAAATCAAATCCAATATCACAAAAGTTTGAACCCACTAGGAATTTTGGATCAGGGAATTTGTATAATCCTTTTTTATCTCGTATTAACCTAACAAATCTTTCGTTACTGTAGGCTTCTCGATATAATTTCCACAAATCTTTTTCTGAAATTGAATTTTTCATAAATGTGTGGTTGGTACATAGAATCCCTCTAACAACATCAACTGCGTGTGGACTCATCGATACATGAATTTTTTTTCCAGCGATTTCACTAAGCTCCTGCTCGATTTCGCCTGTATGTCTGTGTTTTGCTGGTTTGTATGGTCTAATTACACCTGCCCTCATGGCATGGGCCGTACCTGACCCAGAACCAGCTCCAGAAGATCCAATTTTCGAATCAACTACAATATGCTCTAAATCAATAAGATCTGCTCGAATTAAAGGGGCTAGAGCGAGCATCGAAGTTACTGCCATACATCCTGGACAGGAAACTAACTGTGCGTTTTTAATCTTCTCTCTATGAAGTTCTGGTACTCCAAAAACAGATTTTGAAAGATAATCTGGATGGGGATGATCCCAACCATACCACTTGCTATAATCTTGTGGATTATGTAGCCTGAAATCTGCACTAAGATCGATGATCTTCAATCCTCTATCGTACAATTCTTTTACAATGTCACTGGCTGTTCCGTGAGGTACTGCAGTAAAGACCATATCGCACTTGTCTGACATTTTATCATAATCTAATTCAGAGAAAACTAATTCTGTAAATCCCTTTAGGCTTGGTTGAACCCGATGTAGGTATTCTCCCACGTGCTGTCGCGATGTCACCATTGTGATCTCTACTTCGGGATGATTGACCAAAAGCCGTAAGGTTTCTCCTCCTACATACCCTGAAGCTCCTACTACTCCTACTTTCATGATAAACCTCGTAAAATTGGGTATAATTTATTTCCTAATGGAGTTTAGTGCGTATTGGATCATTTCTTTTGGAATGTTTCTTTTTGCAACTTTTGCCAATCCTTTGAACTCTACAGTATTGTTTACTTCATGGATTACAAGGCCCTTCTTTTCATCTTCCATCATGTCTATTCCTAAAATTCCTCCGCCTACTGCGTTAGAAGCCTTGATTGCCATATCTTCCATTTCCTTTGTAATTTCACAGATTTCAGGATCTGCACCCAAGGCAATATTTGTTTTAAAACCCCCTGATGATTTTCTATACATTGCTGCCACGGCCTGATCCCCTATCGTAATGACACGAATATCTCTTGGTGGTCTTTTAATCAGCTCTTGAAGATAATAGATTCTATCATGGGGATTATCGATTAATTCGCGAATTTCAAATAAGGCATCTGCTGTATCTGCATCTTTTAGTGCCATTACTCCTCGCCCCCAACTTCCAATTACTGGTTTTATAACTAATGGGTATCCTACCTTCTCAAGAACTTTCATAGCTGCTTCTTTTGAGAATGCAAAATGAGTACGTGGAGTTGGCACATTATTTTTTTTTAAAAGTAGAGTCATGAATAATTTATTCCCACAATTAGTCGCAACACTGAATTTATTTATCACTGGAAATCCTAGAAATTCAAGACAGTCTGTAAAATGCAATCCACGAAAGTAACTCACACACCGTTCTAGAACAACATCTCCAAAATCAAAATCTGATATTTTGGAATCAGTACTAATTTGCGTAATTTTCGCATCGACTGTTACCGTTTGATGCCCTAATTCTGATGCCTCTTTTTGAAGCATCTTTTCTTCTAACCTTAATCGGTCAAACACAATACAAACTTTGGACATTACTCTCCCCAGTCTTCGCCTACTGATTCTGCTTGTTTTAGCTCGACTTTGGATCCTTCTTTGGAAGATATCTCATAGTCAGCTCCACAATCAGGGCAGGATATGATTTCTCCTACGGCGGCATCTTCTGGGATGTTTAGATTTGCATCACATTCTGGGCAATTCATAATTCTGTTTTTCCTTTTTTAGTATAATTTATTAGCTTCTGTTGAAGGCATTCCCCACAATTCCACGAATCCTTTTGCCAATCTTTGGTCAAATGTGGATTCTTTTCCATATGTTGCAACTGAATGACTGTATAGTGAGAACTTTGATTTTCTTCCAACAACCCTCAAACTTCCTTTGAAGATCTTTATTCTAACTGATCCTGTCACTCGCTTTTGGGATTCTTGAATAAATGCATCAAGGTTAGTCCGTAGTGGATCTTGCCATAGTCCAGAATATGTTAACCAAGACCATTCATCATCCACCATTGCCTTGAATTTTGTCTGATGTTTAGTATGAACCATTTTTTCAAGGTCAGAATGGGCTTCAATTAGGCACAACGCTGCCGGTGTTTCATACACTTCACGTGATTTTATTCCTACTACTCTATCCTCAATATGATCAACAATTCCAACACCTGCTGCTCCAGCCTTTTTGTTAATGTATTCAATTAATTTTACAGGATTCATCACTTTGCCATCCACTGCAACCGGAACTCCTTTTTCAAATTTTATTTCTATGTATGTTGGTTTGTTGGGAAGATTTTTTGTCTTTACCCAAAGAAAAGCATCTTCTGGTGGTTCTTTGAAAGGGTCTTCGAGCACTCCGCCTTCAATTGCCCGTCCCCAAAGATTTTGATCAATGCTGAATCTTTTTGCAACCGATTCAATTTCTATTCCGTGTTTTTTAGCAAATTTTAATTCCGTTTCGCGATCTAAATTCATATCGCGAATTGGTGCAATTATTGGCAATCTAGATCCCGAACGCAAAGTAATATCAAATCTTACCTGATCATTTCCTTTGCCTGAGCAACCGTGAGCTAATGCTGTGACTTTTTCTTTTTTTGCAATGTCTAAAACTTTTTGTGCAATTAAGGGCCTCGCTAGTGCAGTCGCGAGACAATATTTTTTTTGATATAATGCATTTGCTTTAATTGAAGGAATAATGTATTTTTCTGCAAATTCTTTTTTTGCATCGATATTGTAATGTTTTATTACTCCCAGTTTTTTTGCTTTAAGAGCAATTTTTTTGTTATCGTCTCCCTGCCCTACATCTACCGTGACGGTAATAACATCCATCTTGTGTTCTTGTTGGAGGTATTTTACAACAACTGATGTGTCTAAACCTCCGGAGAATGCTAGAATAGCTTTTTGTTTCATAAAACATCTCCCAGACTTTGGATTGAAATTTATCTTTTGTGTTATTTCCATCTAGAATATTTT
>JBFJMG010000029.1:0-9732 GCA_041634015.1 Nitrosopumilaceae archaeon | reverse complement strand
CTCTGCTTCTGCCTTTGCTGCTGCCTCTGCTTCTGCCTTTGCTGCTGCCTCTGCTTCTGCCTTTGCTGCTGCCTCTGCTTCTGCCTTTGCTGCTGCCTCTGCTTCTGCCTTTGCTGCTGCCTCTGCTTCTGTTTCCTCTCTTAGTTGGCTATCTTGTGCTTGAACATCTTCCTCAACACCAAAAATAAAGCCGTCCATACTTGAAGATGCCATGTATTTTCTTTCTATTTCTTGACCACATGAAATAGTTGCTTGGTCTTGGCTGTAATTTGCACTAGTCATGTTGATTATTATTTGGTAAAAGAGTAGGTTGTTTTCTGTAAGGTCTACGTAAATTTGTCCTAAATCTTCATCGCCTAGTCCGCACATCTCAAAGTGGGTCATGATTCCCTCAATTTCTCCTGCTGAAAAAGTGTTTGAAACACCGGTTTCTAGCACTGCACCATGTTGTTCAATAGAATCTGCAAATACTACACCTGGTGAAAACACCAGTACTGCCAAAATTACGCTCAAGGCAGACAATTGCGTTGCTAGAAGGGGACACTTCATGTTTTGTATACGGCGTGTTTTGCCTTAAGCAGGCTGGAATTTTGAGGCTAGGGTTGGTTCCAACTTGGTCAAAAATGAGTTGAGTAGATACTAAAAGAGATCCCACACATGCCTATGAATAACAAGAAACCAAAGAAAATCATGGATTGTGAACACCCAGATTGGCTGCGGGATGTAGACCCATTAGGCACCAAATATTGCATGTATTGCAATGAAGATCTAGAATAAATCAAGAACCATTTGATTTGTTGATATACTAATTTTTCCTATTCTATTTAATCATAAAATTTGATTTTTTGGATGACTGAAGGACCCCTCAAAAAACTAGGTCTGGCTGGGAAGGTTGATGGAAGTGGTCCAACAGGCAATCTATTATAGCGAAAATAATTATTTTGCTTTAGTTTGTCCCTTTAAGACAAACCTCACACAAATGATTGACGATTTTATAATTGATACAAAAAATCCCTCAATTTAATAATTGATATAATTTCTAAATCTATCAACGAATAATGGATATTTTATCAATAGCAGAAGAAAATTTTTTAATTTCTTTTGGAATTGTTTTTGGTATAGGATTACTACAGGGTTCGATTTTAGGAAGGGGAATCCGACAACGATTTCCAAGGTTAAAAATCCACGCAAGGCTTTTTTCAATTATTTTATTGATATTGTTTTCAATTAACTCTGTTTTTAATATTTTAAAATTTATCTATCCTGATAAAATCTCATATTCTGAATTTACACCACCACAAAATTTGCAGGAAATTATTTTATTTGTGGTAGAAGCGTTGGGATTAAATGCTGGATTTGGAGCAGTAGTTGGTATTTTTGTATCTGTTTCGCTGATTCTAATTTTCAGATTTGCAAAAATACCAAAGGTTGCAAAATATTTTATTTTTACAATAAGCGTAATTATGGTTTTAGTTGCTGGCGTGAGTCGATTTACTGATTATCTGCCCACCCAATTTCAGATATTGATGTATGTGTTTTATCAGGTTGGATTAACCATTGGTATTTTTGTTGTGACACGAAGACAAGAAAGTGACATAATTTCAGAATTTAAATAATTTTTTTACATGCAACCTGGAAGTTTTCCATCATGTCTTCGCTGATAATCTTTAATTAAATCTTCTTTAAGAGATTCATGAGATACTGATAAAAGATATCTGAACCGTGTTGCATCTGACAAACAAGGTGCAGAAATGGATTCAAGTAATTTCTTTCTAATGTTTTTGGAATCACTAATAAACAAAATTTTCATTGCAGCATGCATCATAAAAACGCCAGGAGATTCAGGAACTTTAGAAATAGTCTCTTTATTAAAATCCAGCCAATCTGACCATGGAATTTTAGAATCGGCCAAGGTTATTTTTGTAACATTTTTCGCAGTCCGGCACATCGATTTCTTATAGTAACCTCAGTAACTCCGGAGGCAACTGATATCTCCTTTTGGGATTTGGATTCCCCATTGCTTATACACGCAATGTATAGCGCGGCTGCTGCAATTCCCATTGGGTCTTTTCCTGCAACCATGCCTAATTCCTTTGCTTGAGTTAAAATCTCAACGGCTTTTCTTTTTGTTTTCTCACTTAATTCAGCAAGACTGGCAATTCTTGAAATTCCTTTGATTGGATCAATAACTGGCATTTTTAGATCTAATTCTCTATAAATTAATCTATAACAACGTGCTACATCTTTTCTTCGAATGTTTATTCCGCCAGCAATGTCATCTAGTGTTCTTGGGGTTTCTGTATTTCTACAAGATGCATACAAGCATGCTGCAACTAGACCATGAATTGATCTTCCTCTGACTAGTTTTTTTTCCATCGCTTTTCTGTAGATATATGCTGCTTTTTCAATTACTGCATCACCTAATGCAAGTTTGTCCTTTAGCTTGTCCATTTCATTTAATGCTTGACGTAGATTTCTATCTGCAGACGAATGTGCTTGACTCCTACTATCCCAGGTTCTAAGTCGCTCAATTGAGCTTTTTACTCCTGCAGATAATGGTTTACCAGTAGAGTCCTTATTTGCAGGACCGATGACTGTTGATAGTCCCATATCATGCATGGTAAGTGATGTTCCTGCACCAGCACGCGCTCTGTTTGTCTCATCACCTGCAAATGAACGCCATTCTGCACCTGTGTCAGTTAATTTTTCATTGACCACAAAACCACAATGTCCACAAAATAATTCTCCTGTTGTTTCGTCAGTAACCATATTTTTTTTACCACAAGATGGACATTTTTGAGCAGAAATTGTTGGATTCATCATAAAGATCTGTTAAATTATTGCTTATGCCTTATTATTCCTTCTACAACTAATTTCGGGGTGATTTGGGTGTAGGTTAAGCTAATAATTATTCTTGTTCTATAGAATCAGAATCTATGCGTGATTAATGATTGTTTGAGACTATCCAAACCCTTCCAGTAGACAATAAGCGTAGGCTTGATTTAGTGACGGATACATTATACTTTTTTTATCTGAGGAATGTCCAAGACCTATTGAGTGACCAAGCTCATGAGTCATGATTAATTTTACAGTGTTTACGTCAAATAATTGGAAACTTCCATCGCAATAATAGTCCCCTAAAGCAACTTCGACTATTCCCTTGCCGATATGTGCATGACCTAAAAGGCCCTCGCCAAGATTTCTTACAACCCAAGTAACCCAAACATTTGCCTCATTTTTATCGTTGGTATAAGAAAATCGAACCTTTGCTTTGTCTCCATTTGAACTAAGTTCTTGATTTTCCCAAAATTCTAGGGACTCATTTAGGGTACTAACATGATCAAGTGGTAATCCTGTAGGCTGCGCATTTACAAAGATTTTGTAATCAACTATTATGGTCCCATTTTCTGATGAAATTTCAGGATTTGGAAAATGACCTGCGGCTGACTTGGCTTCCTCCTCAAAATTCCATTTTACGTAATCTCTGAGGAATTTTTTGATAACGTCTGCGCTTGGGTTTGGAAATTCTATGTATCTTTTTTCATTGACAACATTTCGTGAAATTTGATTGAGGTATCTCTCAAACAAACGGTAATCTTCCTCATTTTGTCTTTTTTGTTCGGCGGAATTTTTCTCAATATCTACCTTGATAAATCCATTTTGAATCATAAATTCAATACTTGGAATAAATTCCGAGTCCTTTATTTTAGAATCTGCCCAAAGCTCTGTATTTTCTTTTATTGACAAGGGCATGACCTCCAGATCTTGTTTATTTGTTTCAAAGTATGGTACCTGGATAATTTTTTGTGAAATCAAAAAACTAATTGCCCCAGTAAATTCTGAAGTGTCTATTTGATCTAATGACCACCATTTAGCAATCTGCTTTACCCAATCAGGTATGGTTAAAACTTTGATGGGGTTTTCAGGTTTTTGTGTAGGTTTGTATGGGTATTTCTCAATTACCCTATCTACAAATTCATTGTAATTTTTTAGAACTGTACTTTGCGGTTTTATTTTCAGGGCTTTTTCAAAGTAAAATTTAGCTTCTGAGTATTCACCCAAGTATCCAAATCCGACTCCCATGCCGCTTAGCGATAGTACGTTATTTGGTTCAATTTGAAACACCTTGTAAAATTGTTTTAGGGATTGCTCATGGTATCCTAAATTACTCAGTGCTATTCCCTTCATATTTAGAGTAGAAATGTTGTTAGGAAATTTTTCTAGAATTTCATCATATAGTGTTATAGCTTCCTTATACTCTCCTTTTGAAAAATGTGTTTGGGCTTCTTTGAATAATTCTGACTCTGGTGTTTGGGCAAACGCCAAACCTGACGAAAAAAATGGTGCTGTTCCTAAAATAATCAGAAATAAGATCAAAGAGAATTTTTGCATGAGTTTTTTGTTGTTTGGATTTATTTATCCTTAATTTTTTGCATAAAAACAAAACCTAATTTTTCGTTTTCATAATTTGATGTTTTAATCTGTATTTTTTATCACATAGGATTACCCAATTCCTGGTGCCAAACCTTTGAGTTGAGCAAAAGAAACGGACAAAAACTTTAACATGGCATAAATATTTTGAAAATTACTTTGGAGTCTGTGGGATTAGGAAGCAAGATAGCTGAATTAAAACACAAAATAATGCTGGCTACAAATGAATTATCCTCAATTCAGGGACCTCCTGCATCTGGACCAGAATTGATTAACTCAACAAAATTATTGCTAGAAAATGAGTATCTTTCTAGTGTTAATAAAAAAAGAACCGAGTTATTGGAGTGGTATAAACAATATGCCACTGAATTGGAGACAACATTTTCAATGGTTTTTGAGATCCAAAAGGAGCTTAAGGATCTCATAAAAGAACACGCAAATGATATCTCAAAACCCAGACGAGTAAGAAAACGCCCAATAAGGAAAAAAACTTCTAGACCTAAGAAAAAACCAATAAAAAGAAAAACTATTCGTAAAAAAAGATAATTTGTTTTATTTTAACCATATTTAGTTACAGAACATGAGTTACGTCTCCAGCTAAAATCCTCTCTTGATCTTTATTTCTTACCAATAATAATGCTCCATCCTCTTCCAACCTTTTTGCAGTTCCGTGGGTTTTACCAGAGACCATTTGTATTGTAATCTTTTTTCCGAGTGTGGAGGAGTTCTCCGTCCAATATTTTATAATTTTTTTTGTTTTTCCTTGATTAAGTAGCTTATTTACTGCTTCAAGCTCATAAAGAAATGCTTGAACCAATTTAACCGGTTTTACATTTGTTCTCAAAGAATCAATTCCATAAAAGTGAGCAGTCTCTTTGAGTATTTTTCTTGCTTTCACGATGTCGATGTTATAGTTTATGCCAACACCTAGAACAAGATTTTCAATTTTATTTGATTCTAGTGACGCATCTACAATCATGCCTGCAATTTTTTTACCCTTTAATGTAATGTCATTTGGCCACTTAAGTTCGGTAGTAACTCCTAATGTTTTTTGAATTGCCTTGTGCAATGCAACACTAGAAGCAATTGGGAATAGTGTAGTTTTTTCAATATTAAACTCTGGATGAAAA
Source organism: Nitrosopumilaceae archaeon (assembly GCA_041634015.1). Classification (GTDB taxonomy): domain Archaea; phylum Thermoproteota; class Nitrososphaeria; order Nitrososphaerales; family Nitrosopumilaceae; genus JBFJMG01. The sequence goes on along the minus strand of JBFJMG010000029.1, from coordinate 4,171 downwards.
ATTACTGAAAACCAAATTCCGCCAGATGGTGACAGCCACCTTCTACCTAATCTGCCCTTTCCTTTCGTTTGTCTTTGAGCAATCACAACTGTTCCATTTTCTCTACGATTATTAGCAATGCCTAGCGCAAAATTTTGTGTAGAGTCAGTAACATCAAAAAAATAAACGCGTTTGCCGATTGATTTGGTGTTTAAACCATCAGTAATTTCCCAAGGTAGCAAAAGAGGCGTCGTTTCAACAAGCCTATACCCTAGTTTTTGTTTTGTTTCAATTTTGTATCCAAGTGTCTTAATTTTTTTGATATGCTTCCAAATCGCCACCCTGCTGATTTTTAACACATCACTCAAGTCTTGACCGGATAAATACTCAGTATTGTGAGATTTTAGAAATGAGAGTACCTTGTAAAGACCCACATTATCAAAAGATGTGTATATCAACTATCTTTGAGATTTATTACCATAATTTAACCATAAAAACTCAGTAAGATTTGATGAATTTAAAATCCAATATCAATATCAAACCCGCCATCATCCATGCCTCCCCCATCGGCATCACCTCCTTCAACATCATTTGGAATTTGTTCTGCGGGAACATAATCTGTCATGCTTGCACCAATTAGACTGAACATCATAGAAAACATCATAATGTCAATTATTCCAAAAAACATCATCATTGGGAAAAACCCCTTCTGATCTTCAATTAATTTATTTAATTTTTCTTTATCTCCACTTTTGTATATTGAGACTAGCTGCTGCCAATTTCCTTCCAACTCGTGAATTCTATTTTCTATTTCCTTGTCTCCCTTGTCGGTAGTGTGAATTTCAATTTTTTTTCCGAGCCAACCTTTTTTTTCAACAACCTTGATTAAATTTTGTTTTTCGAGTCTTTCTAATATTTTTTCCAGCTCTTCTGGCTCAATTTTAGCAACTTTGCAAATTTTTTCAAATTTTTTTACTCCACTTTTTATGGTTCCTAAAACTATGATATCTTTGGGCACATCTTCCATCATTTCACCTATTGTTTTTGTCTATAAAACGTTCTGAAAATTTATAGTTTTTTAAAAACTAGATAAAAAATAACTTGACAAAGTATAAACTGCTTGAAAATTTATTTGTAACATGGAGCAGGATACGCATTCAGATGAGGAAATAAGGGATTTTCTTTCTATGAAAAATGTTGCAGTTATTGGAATGTCCAAAAATTATGAAAAAGCAGCACATTATGTCCCAAAATACCTTGACTCTAAGGGATTTAATGTAATCCCAGTTAATCCAACGGCCACAAAAATTCTGGAGAAAAAATGTTATTCAAGCATCACTGATGTTGAACATAAAGTGGACATTGTAGATATTTTTCGCCCATCTGATCAGGTCTTGCCAATTGTTAAAGAAGCGATTAAAATTAAACCCAAGGTCATCTGGCTACAAGAAGGAATTCATAATCCTGAAGCAGAAAACCTTGCACGAGAACATGGAATTAAGGTCGTTTTTAATCGATGCATGCTTGCTGAACACCAACGATTATCTTGAGATATGACTAGTTTTGAGGAATTTTATGCATCTTTGCTTGAATTAACAAAATCATTTGAGAAAAAAAACACACAACTCAAAATTGAAAGAGATCCTGATTCTGATATTGTAAAAATTTTTGGAGAAAACATGGATTCGTTATCTCGAGCTAAAAATGGGCTTGCTGATGTATCAGAACTTGCCTTTACAACTGCAGAGCATCACCCCTATTGGAATTTATTGTATCAAAGTGTACAGATATCCAAAACCGTCCTGGAGAAATGGAATGAGGATTTATCAAAGTCTGATGTGGAGGAAATGCAGTGGTCTATAAAAGAACTTGAACATGTTTGTAAAAAACTCAGAGAAAGCATTGTCGAAAAAACTGACAATGATATTAGTCAGAGATAAATAATCAAAGCCAAAAATGAAGTCATGCCGATTAAAATCGGCCTTGTAGGCAAAACAAACACTGGAAAAACCACGTTCTTCAACGCAGCTACTCTTTCCTCAGAAGAAATCTCTTCTTATCCATTTACTACAAAAAAACCTGTAACTGCAACGGCTCATGCAATAACATTATGTGTTCATCCAGAATTCAATGTAGAAGATAATCCTAATAATTCTAAATGCATAGATGGTTGGAGATACATTCCGATTGAAATAATTGATCTACCGGGCCTGATAAAAGATGCTTGGAAGGGCAAAGGTCTAGGAAATCAATTTCTTTCAATTGCAGCCCAATCCGATGCCTTATTGCACGTTGTGGATGCTTCAGGAGGTGTTGACTCTTCTGGTAAAATTACAGAGGCAGGATCGGGGGATCCTATTTCTGATTTTGCAGATATAGAAGAGGAGCTTATACTATGGTACCAAAAAATCTTTGAAGGTAATAGAGAAAAAATCTCAAAACTTGTTAATTCAGGCACGGACCTAATAGATGCACTAACTGATCTCTACAGAGGAATTGGGGTACAAAAATCACACGTAAAGGAGACTCTACAGGCTACTGAACTTGAAGACAAAAATCTTGACGATTATACAATTCCCGATAGTAAAAAATTTGCCACTCATCTAAGGACCATTTCCAAACCAACTCTGATTGTAGCAAATAAGATAGATGTTGAAGGTGCAGATAAAAATTTTGCAAGACTTCGTGAACGTTATATTAATTCAATTGTTGTTCCTGCCAGCGGAGATAGCGAACTAAGTTTGAGAAGAGCCGAACAAAAAGGATTGATTAAGTACTCTCCTGGCTCTGAGCAATTTGAAATTATTCAGTCTGATGAATTAAGTGAAAAACAAAAGCAAGCCCTGAGTTTTATCAAAAAAGACATCATGGGTGAGTATATGCGTACTGGAGTTCAATTTGCAATTAATATTGCTGTATTCAAATTACTTAAAATGAATTCAGTGTATCCTGTTGCAAATGAGGAAAATCTTTCAGATAGAAAAGGGAAAATTTTGCCGGATTTAATATTGCTCAAGGATGGCTCTACCATCCAGGACTTGGCCAAAGAAATTCACACTGATTTAACAAAAGGACTTTTGTATGGAAAAGATCTCAGGTACAATCTAAGACTGCCCGTAACATACCAACTTCGTGATCGGGATGTTGTATCTTTAGTCAGTGCATCAAAAAAATGATTAGTTTATATCTAAATTTTAATTTTCTCACACAGGTTATGTGATGTCTGATCAAGCAAATTCTACGTTTTCAAATTTTGGTAAGTATAATATTTTAGAATCACTTGATCTCAATTTGCCAGAAAATAAAATACATATCCAAAAAGTTGCTGATAATGTTTTTTCGTATTATAGGCAAGATTCTAACTCGAAGATAACAGAAAAAATGATTCCTTCAAATTCTGAAGAATTAACCATTGAGATTGTGCCTATTCGCCCTCTAAATTACCCTGCAAGAAGAACCAATCAAGTCTATCTTAAATTCGATAAGACAATCAGATTGGCAAGTCAATCTGCGACAACATTTTTGGTTTATTGCCCTATTGAGGTTGGAATTTTTGCCATTGCTGAAAAGGGACCTGATCCAATTGATTGTTTTACATGTGATCAAATTAATTCAAGATATGGGTTACTAGGAACCCCAGATAATGGAAAGCTTTGCAAATTTTTTAAAACAAAAATTGTTGGACCTGAAGAAAAATCTAACCCATTTTTTAATTCGATTATGAAAATCACGATTGAAAACCAAACTGACGTAGGACATAATATTGAAAAAGCTGTTTTCCAAATTACCGATAATGAAATTTACTACCAAAATTCAAACGCCATCATAGATGGCTTAAAAATCACTTTGAAAACACGCGGTAAAATTAATTATGCAGATCATGAAATAGAACCATTAACCACCGATTGGATAAAATCTCCGCCGTGGGAACCTACTACAAAAAGCACAATACTTGAGTTAGGTGTGGACTAGTGGTTTTTGAATTTTTTGAAAATCTTTCGTCTATACAATTAACAGACCAAGTCACTGTACTTACTTTATTTTTGGGATTGTTAATAATCGGAGTTGGTGTCCTAATTGCTCGCATAGCAAGAACTCTTTTTAAAAAATACTATGCACCAACATTACCTGAACATAGTGCAAAGAATCTAGGCAAATTAATTTATTTTGGAATTATCATTATTTCGTTTTT
>JBFJMG010000028.1:0-9780 GCA_041634015.1 Nitrosopumilaceae archaeon | reverse complement strand
TATCTTTTATCCCGTCTGCATCAGAATCATTTTCAAGAGCTATAAAGGAAGGTAGAGAATCAGGACAGCCATCAAAATCTGCAAAGTTGTTGTAGGTTTCTTTTTCCTTTACACAAGAATCAAATTTGTCTGCAATGCCATCACCATCAGTATCAATAAGGTTTTCTCCGCTTAATTCATCAGGACAGCCATCTGCATCTTTAAAACCGTTGTAGGTTTCAGGTTCATCAATACAAAAATCGAATTTATCTTCAATTCCATCGTTATCTGAATCCATAAAAACTGCATAAGAAGAATCAGGACAGCCATCTTCATCTTGGAATCTATTATAAACTTCAGCACTTAGTGGACATGCATCAAGTCCATCTGGTATTCCATCTCTATCCGAATCTATTCTTAGAGAAAAAGAATCAGGACAGCCATCAGTATCTAGATAACCATTAAACGTTTCAGGTTGATTGGGACACAAGTCTACATTATCAGTAAAACCGTCACCATCAGAGTCTGGCAAACCCTTACCCCCAGTACCAGGAGTAATATCAGGACAGCCATCTTCATCTTGGAATTTATTGTAAGTTTCTCTAAGATTGGGACACATATCTAAATGGTCTTCTATTCCATCAAAGTCATGATCATACCATGGAACAAAATTTGAGGGACAGCCATCAAAAGAACTTGCTGGGGCAGATTGGGCTCCTTTTTTTGTTTCAGCATAATCTTCTTGAAGATTAGGACACATATCATATTCATTAAGTACTCCATCTCCATCCAAGTCCGATGGGTCTGAGCCGTAGGCTGAAAACATTGGAACGCTGGTTAACGTAGAAAACAATAATAGAAGAAATCCTAACCCAATTTTAGTACTCAATTTAAAAATTATCTCGATCCGCCTGTTATTAAATCTCACCCCGAAATTATCGAGTTGTCTCGGAAATTTTGTAATTTTTTCTGAAAATTGGTTTCAGGTCAAGATTAATTTAAGTAAACCAATCAAAGATCAGAAATATGAGTTGTTCTGGCGAAATAGTCCAAGAAGATGAGTTAATTCAAATCAAGCCCAATGTAGCTGAGCAATTAAAAAAGGCAAAGTACGGTGTATCTGACCATTCAACAGTTGAGCTTTGCCACTGGACAAAAAAATCTTTCAAGGGAGAGGGAGATTGTTACAAACACAAATTTTATGGAATTTCCACTCACCGCTGTATGGAGTTTTCCCCAGCAGGTATGCATTGTGAGAATCGATGCATCTATTGTTGGAGGCCTATGGAATTTTATGATTCTCTAAGTATGGACCCACAAAATGTAGCAGAACCACAGGAAATCGTCTCAAAACTTATGGAAGAGCGTAAAAAGCTGATAATGGGATATTATGGCGATTCACGAAACGACAAACAAAAAATTGACGAGTCTTTACTTCCAAGTCACTACGCAATTTCACTTTCAGGTGAACCTACAATGTATCCAAAATTGCCCCAATTGATAAAATATCTAAAGTCCTTAAATGAAACAAAATCAATTTTTTTGGTCACAAATGGCCAAGAGCCTCAAATGCTAAAAAAATTACAAGAAGAAGATGCATTGCCTACTCAGCTGTATCTGTCCACAAACGCAGCAGATTATGAATCATTTATGAGAATTAATCGGCCAAAATACAAAGATTCCTGGGAAAGATGGAACCAATCGCTAGATATGCTAAAAGAACTCGATACAAGAACTGTTATTAGAATTACGTTAATCCGAGATTACAATACTACCCAAGAAATGATACCTGCATTTGCAAAAATGCTTGAAAAGTCTAGCCCACATTTTATTGAAATCAAATCCTACATGCATATAGGTCGCTCTACTAATCGCCTAGAGAGAGAGCATATGCTTGACTTTGAAGAGGTAAAAAAATTCACAGAGAGAATAGCCAAAAACACTAGAAAATTTTCTATCATGGATGAGAGTATTATCTCAAGAATTGTAATTTTGCAAAATCAAGAGAGATTTATTGACAGATTCATTCCGGCTTATTTGCAAACCAACTAGAAAATTTTTTCAAAGCCTTGTATCTATGAGATATTTTATTTTTATCAATTAGCTCGGCAAAAGTTTTCTTTTTTCCATTTGGAATAAAGATAGGATCATATCCCCAACCCTTTCCCGTTGAATTTTTATTTATTTTCCCAACTAGTTGGGCCTCAAAAAGTTTTGGATGAATTTTTTTATCACAGTATGAGATTACGGATTGAAAATTTGCTTTTCTATTTTTTTTTACCAGTTTTAAAATTCCTTTATTTCCAATGGTTTTGTAAACATAAGAAGAAAAGGGGCCAGGAAAACCATTTAGCGAATCGATGAACAAACCGTCATCTTCTACTATTATGGGTTTGTTACATTGATGATAAGCATCAATTGATTTTTGAAAAGCGATATCTCGAATTTTATCAGATTGAATTTCAGTTAAATTGCATTTGAAAAACCCTAGTTTAATTCCAAAAGTTTCTAAAATCGCTTTTGCTTCTAGGAATTTATGCCTATTTGAAGATGCAAAATATAGATCAAACGACGTTTGCATACCTTCCTCTGCTTTCTATTACTGAAACAAGGTGAGTGATTTTGGCATAGTAAGAGGGGCCTACTTTTGATTTGTATCCTTTAAGAAAACTCTGCCAGGACTTTTCTAAAATATCCCCATGTTCACTACTAAGAATTTCCTTGAATAGTCTAAGGTCCACGGCATGATCTTCAGGTTTTTTGGTTCTATTTGCCAAACCAAAATCAATTGCAAAAATTTGTTTCTTTGATAAGATGAAATTCGAAGTGGTTAGGTCACCATGCATAATTCCATTTTTATGCATAGTTCCAACGATCTTTCCTATCTCATTGCAACATTTGATGAATTGATTTTTTGGTAAATCCCTAACCAGTCTTCCAGAAATATGCTGCATCAAAATATCACATTTTTTTAAATCTACAAAATAAACCAGGGGAGCACCCACGCCAAATGACTTTACATTTGATAAAATTTCTGCCTCTCGAATAGTCCTACTTTTCCTAATTCTATCATCCAGTTGTGAGTTTCGATAGTCCTTCTTCTTTCTTGACTTTAAAACGGCTTTGTTGTCAAGCCATTTGGTCAAAAAAAGATCTCCTTCAGCACCTTTGGTAATCAATTTCATTAACATTATAACTAGATTCGAGTAGATTAAAATCTAATTATGGAGGAAGGAGAAAAGAAAATCAAGCAAGAAGATTGTAACGAGGATTCTTTGGGAACTGGAATTCTTACCTTAACTAATAAGCGAATTGCTTTTGATAAAACAAGATCCAGAATAATGGATTTCTCAAAAAGATTTGGAGACACCGTAATTGATGTTCCCTTAGAAGATATAACAAAAGTTTGGAAGGAAGGATTGTTAATGAAAAAAGTTTGTTTTAGTACCAAGGAAAAAACCTACAAATTCGGTGTTTTTGGTACTGGGGGTTGGCTTGAAGCTATTCAAGATGCAATTGAAGAAAACAAGAATCAATAATTAACATCTACTGAATCTATTCGCCAAGATTGACGAACAAACGTTTTATCAAGATTGGCTCCATCTTTTATGGAAGACTCTAAAAGACCAACCCAGGCAATTTGGGAACCGCAATCGCCTGCAAATTTCTGCGGAGATACAAAGAATTTACATTTTTGTCTTTTGCAAACGCTTTGAAGCATTTCAGACAGCCTTTTGTTGGCTGCCACTCCACCTACTACCAACAATTCTTTTTTCCTTGAAAATGACAATGCACGCTCTGTAGCTTCACAAATCATTGCAAAAGCGGTTTCTTGTAGAGAAAAACACGCAATGTCATTTCCTTTAGGAATTATAGATTTTGCAGCAGAGAGCAATCCAGAAAAAGAGACATCATTTCCTTTTACACTATAAGGAAGCGGGAAATATTTTGTGGTCTGCTTTGCTAGTCCTTCAATTTCTCTTCCACATGGAGACGGATAACCCATGGATCTTCCAAACTGGTCTAAGAGTTGACCTAAAGTGATATCCAGTGTTTCACCAAAAACTCGCCATCTACCAAAAGTAAATGCAAGCAACATGGTATGACCACCCGAAATTAACAGAACCAATGGATTTTTTGCACCCGTTAGTAATTTTCCTAATTCAATATGTCCTAGTGCATGATTAACTGGATAGATTGGAATCTTATAATACGAAGAAAGCGACCTTGCAACCACTGCGCCAACTCGTAGACACGGACCTAACCCAGGGCCTCCAGCATAAGCGATGATATCTAAATCTGATACCTTTACTTTGGCCTCTTTAAGACATTCCTTCAGAGTTTCTGAGCTCTTTTCAACATGGTGTCGAGATGCCTCTCGTGGATGGATTCCTTGACCATCTGGTGGGCGGTAAATATTTCTCACATCAGAGATTATCCGTCCCTTGGTACCTTTTTTTTCAAGTATTGCGCAAGAAAAAGTGTGTGCTGTACTTTCTACTCCTAAACACAACATTTTAGCCACGGCTCATGGTAGAAACAATTTTGATCACATCACCATTTTTTAATTTATGATCAGCTCCGATTCGTTGTTTTGTTTTACAATCTATAGCATGTAAAAATCCCTTTGCAATATCTGCATGAATTACTCCGGCCAAATCCTTAGCTGTGCAATCTGCTGGCATTAATTTGGCATCAGGAAAAACCTGACCATCTTTATTGCAAAACTTTGTCTCATCCTCAACTGGGTACACTACTATTAGTTTTAGCACATCAAAGATTATAGCATTTAGGGCAGTTTGAATTCCCGTTGTTGAAATTTTTGAAAGGACTTCAGTAACCAGTGCTAATGCCTTTTGCTGTGGTGCAGAAATTTTTTCGTTATTTTTCATAGTGAATTTATCGCTACCAGGTATGTAATCAATTAATTCTGCTTTAGCGGCTTTTCGAAGTAATAATTCTGTTTCTGCACTACATGGAATTACCATTGTATCATTGATTTTATTTATTATTTCTAAATCTTTACAAAGGTCTGCCTTGTTTGCAGCAATAAGAATAGGCTTAGTTTGCCGTCTAAGTTCCTTAACGAACACTTCAAGATCCGAGTCAGTCCAATCCGTTGGTTTTTTTGTAATCAATCCTACATTTTGCAAAGTGCTGTGTACGTTGTAATCCTTTACCCCTAGACCACTGAATCTATTAGCAATTGCCGCAATTAACTGGACACGTTTTTGTTCAATTTCTTTTGTAATTTTTGGCCATTCTCGTTTTAAAATTTGCAAGAACCATTGGTCAAATTCGTATTGGACAAATTTTACATCCTCTAGTGGATCATGTGTTCCAATCGTAACAGGTTGACCCTGAATATCTGTCGAACCGGCAATATCGACAACATGAATTAATGCCTCTGCTTGTCTTGCATCATCAAGAAACTGGTTTCCTAATCCTTTACCTTCATGAGCGCCTGGAACCAGACCGGCTATATCAATTAGTTTAATGGGAATAAATCTAGTACCGTTTACACATAAGGGGTTCTGGTGTAAAACTTGAAATTCTTTACACGCACATTTTGTTTTTACATAAGCTACCCCAATATTGGGTTTTATTGTGGTAAAGGGAAAATTTCCAATTTGTACGGGTGTCTCAGTAGCCGCTGAGAAAAAAGTTGATTTACCAACATTAGCTTTTCCCAAAAGTCCAATTTGCAATATGGTAAACGCCGGTGTTAGACATATTAGTATTGCAGAAATCGTTTAATCCCGTTTGTTTGAAACGATATCATGTTAATCGTAATTACGGGAAATCCAGGAGTTGGAAAGCATACAATTTCAAAAACTCTTGCAGATTCAACAGGATATGAAATTTTAGACATTAATCAGCTGGTAATTGATTCAGGGATCGGTCAAAAAAAATTAAAGACGCTAGATGTGGATGTTTCAAAATTGAAAAAAATTTTGAAGTCCAAAATTGAAAAAAACCAAATAGTGGTTGGACATCTTGCTCCATACGTTCTAACTAAAAACCAAGTCAATAAGGCAATCATACTCAGGCAGAGCCCCTACAAGCTGGAATCAGTATACAAAAAAAGGAAATATTCAAAGCAAAAAATCGCGGAGAATCTAGAAAGTGAGATATTGGGAATTATTGCTTTTGATTCGATTTCAAATTTTGGAAGTGTAAAATCCTACCAGGTTAATACTACGTCTAAATCAGTTAGTCAAATAACAAAAAAAATTATTAAAATTCTTGATGGCAAAGATGATGGAGACATAGTTGATTGGCTTTCCTTGATAGTTAAAAAAAACGATTTGAAAAAATTCTTTTCCTACTGATTTAATAATGAAAAAAAATGGTTGAAATCTGCCTTGTTTGAGATATTAAAAAGCGACCTTGCAGGACGAATAGGAAAACTAACTACGAATCATGGAATAGTTGAGACGCCTGCATATGTTCCTGTTATCCACCCAGTAAAACAAACCATCCCTCTAAAAAAAATGAAAGAGATCGGATTTGATTTGGTAATTACTAATGCATACATTACCAAAAATTTCTATGGACAAAAAGCAGTTGAACGAGGAATTCATGACATTATCGGTTCTGATGGTTCTGTAATGACGGACTCTGGTGGCTATCAAGTTCTAGAGTACGGGGGAGTAGATGTAACACCAGAAGACATGGCAAAATTTGAGACACAGATTAATACAGACATTGCCATTCCACTTGACAAGCCAACTGGTTATGGACTAACAAAAAAAAAGGCAAAATCTTTTGTTGATCATACATTAAAAATCTCGAAACAAACCTTTGAGCAAAGAGAAGATAATGGTCAGATTTGGGTAGGTCCCATTCAGGGCGGGGAGCATTTTGATTTGGTAAAGAAATCTACAAGCGCTCTAATTCAATATGGTTTTCCAATGTTGGCCTTGGGCAGTCCTGTCGAGTTTATGGAGTCATATGAATACAAATTACTTGCCAAAATGATAATTACTGCAAAAAAAGAGATGCCGTCTTCTATACCCTTGCATTTATTTGGCTCTGGTCACCCCCTTACCATTCCATTTTCTATAGCCTTGGGTTGTGATACGTTTGATTCTGCATCCTACATGCTTTATGCTAGGCAAGGCCGTTACATTACAAGTGACAGTTCACGGCATTTATCTGAGATTACCTATTTTGGATGCAATTGTGAGGTTTGCTCCAAGTTTTCTCCAAAAGAATTACTTGCATTAGAAAAAGATGAGAGGATTGACAAGCTATGTTTGCATAATTTGTATTCTATAAAATCTGAAGTCGATAAAGTAAAAGAAGCAATCTATGAAGGACGGTTATGGGAATATGTAATGAAAAAAGCAAGGTCACATCCAAAGCTTTTTGAAATAATTGACGAGTTTACAAGCAACACTAAATTCTTGTCACAATCTACACCAAAATTTAAAGAAAAAGCAATATTCTTATTTTCAAAAGAAGATCAATTCAGGCCCGAGATTTTTTCATTTCATAAAATAATTCGGCAATTTAAAACCAAGAAAAAAATAATTGTAATTTCAGGTGAAACTAACCTAAAACCAGCATACCTTTCATCAGAATATAATCAAATACGCCAGAAATTCAACAACGAAAACGAGGTACAATTTTGTTTTTACAATCCATTTCTTGGCCTGATTCCCCTTGAGATATCAGATTTGTATCCTGCGGCCCACTATGTAATGTCTAGAAAACCCTATGAACCAAAAGAATTTACCCAATTTTTGGAAACCTGGAAGAAATTCTTTGAGAACAATAACTTTGAGGTAATCTATTATGACAAAACTGATAATTTTTTAAAGTCATTTGCAAAAATCCTACCAAAAAATATACGCAAAAAAAATTTTCAGTTAAATTAAAAATAAGAAAAAAGAATGTTATCCGCACTTAGAGAGCGGCGTCTTCTGCCCATCCTTTTACAAATACTCCGTTTTTATGGAGAGGTACAGGTTGTCCTGCAGTGTAATTCATTGGTCTCATCCAAAAGATTGACTTTGTTGGGCATACACCTATGCATGCACCATCAGAGATACATCTCTCTGGATAAAATACAAATGCTTTACCTCTCTTCCAGCCTTCGACTGGTTTTACACGAAGTACATCAGGGCCAAGAGATGTACAGATCTCAACACACAGTGCGCATCCGATACATCTTTGTTCATCAATGTCTGGAAGTATTGCTATTGGCATTTATTTCACTTAATGTTATCAGTGTCTGGTGACTATTTAAACCATAATCGATATCCATAACAGGGTTATAGTTTGATCGGTATCTTTACAATTGTTATAGTTCATTTCGTTTTGTTGAAAAGAAAGTTTTACGACTGGTTAGATAGCCTCTCAAAAGAGGAAAGGGGGGACATTTCGGCTCGACCGGCATTGAATTTGGTTAATTATCTGTGGATCTCTAAAATAATGAGCACAAGACACAGTCAAGACACGCCTACAGCAGATGAGATGTGTGATTGGATTCTAACAGGACAGATAGATGCTATTCGCAAGTAGTTTTTACTTAATTTAAAAAAGAAAAAACAAAAGAAAGAACGTGGGTTTCACGTTTATTTTCTCATTGCGTCGATTTGACCAGAAGTTACCCAGTCGAGAAGTTCTGCGGATGATGGATTAAGATCTGCTTTTTTATCCATCAGGTTCTTAACCCAAATCCAATTGATTTGGTTAAGAAGTGGTTTGTTATTCTCGTCGCCTGAACGAACTTTTGAGACAAAGGATTGATCCTGTGTATTTAACCATTCTTGGAAGCTTCTTCCCATGCTGATCGGATCTTAGCTTGCACTAATTAAAGCTTTTGAAGATTGCAGGAAACAAAGAATGATCGCTAAAAATTAGATAAGACTTTAAGGTAGACCAAAATGCAGTTGATTTCTTGAAGGCGAGGGTTTTAGGAGCTGCTCAGGAGGTGGGCAGATCAGGTTTTTTGGTTGATTGTGATGGCACAAATTTTCTTTTAGACTATGGAGTTATGTTTGGAAAGCGAGGTATGCCCCCGTTGTACCCCCTACATGTTAGACCAAAAGAGGTTGATTCTGTTATTATTACTCATGCCCACCTTGACCATTCAGGTTATGTTCCATCACTTTTTGTTAGTGGAAATTTGCCTGTCTATGCAACCCCACCTACATTTGATCTATCTCAACTCTTAATTGAGGATATGTTAAAAATTGAAAAAAATGCCCATCCTTTTGATTTGCCTGAACTAAATAACATGCTAAGAAACGCAAAGGAGATTGGTTATAAACAAAAAATTAAGAGGGGTAATGCTTCTTTTGAGCTACGAGATTCTGGACATGTTCTTGGGGGAAGTTCTGTTCTTGTCGAATCAAATAACAAGCGATTATTTTACACTGGAGATATCAATCTAAAAGGCTCAAGAATGCTCAATGAAGCTGATTTAGATTTTGATGAGATTGATCTGCTAATAACAGAAAGCACTTATTCCCAAACTGCCCAAATGCCCCGAGAAGAGGCAGAACGTGGATTAGTTGAATATGCAAATGATGTGATGGACCGAAAGGGAGTTTTATTCATTCCCTCATTTTCGCTTGAACGCTCACAAGAGATTGCCTGTGTTTTAAAAAATGCAAAATTTAAACACAAAATTATCATGGATGGAATGGCCCTAAAGGTCAATGAAATAATTTTTCGTTACCCCGAATATTTACGAGATTCTAAGGTTTTTTCAGATGCGATTAATGGTGCGGTGTCAATTAGAGATCATAAAGAACGGAAAAAAGCCCTGGAGGAGCCCTGCGTGGTGAT
>JBFJMG010000027.1:0-9787 GCA_041634015.1 Nitrosopumilaceae archaeon | reverse complement strand
GGATGTGGTCACAAATGGCTCACACGCATAGGCGTTTTTCTCAGATAATGAAAAAAAACTCAGTGACCAAATATTTGGAATCGATTTTCCAGCATGAATCGTATATTGCCCCAAAGAATGCCCAGAAAGATTTGCAATTGGTTTGTATCCTAGCTGCTTTATCGTCTTTTCTATTGTCCTGCCAATATCGCTTGCCTTGACTCCTGCCTTTATCATCGCCATTGCATTTGCCAATGCATCTTCAGCTGCCTGGACTAGTCCATCGTAGTTAGGATCATAGTTTACCGTAACTGCAGTATCTGCAATAAAGCCATTAATTTGAGCCCCAAGGTCAATTTTGACCAGATCCGTATCCTTGATAGTTATTGGATCATCAGGCTCTGCAGTATAGTGAGCTGCGACATCATTAATGCTGGTATTTACTGGAAATGCACATTTTGCCCCACGTTTTTTAATCTCGCCTTCAACTTCTTCGCATATCTCAAAGACTGACTTGCCAACCCAGTTTTTTTTGCGAACCATCTCTCGTACCTCGCCTGCAATCTTTCCTGCCCTGGAGTAATCTTCAAAATTCAATATCTCAAATTTTGATAGTCGTTATTTATAATCATCATCTACCAAGCTTAAATTGGGGAAGACTGTTTGCCTGATTCGTTGGGATTGTGGTCTAGCTTGGTATGATTCTGGTTTTGGGTACCAGAGGTCGTAGGTTCGAATCCTGCCAATCCCACCATATTTTATTACCTAATTTTTAAAATAAAAAAGAGACGCTCTAACCTAGATCGACTGTTAGAGTCGTAATGTTAGGTATCTGTCTTTCAATAGTCAAAGGCGATCCCACAGGAGTCATTATTTCAATTCTCATGTTATCTAGTGGTGTTGTTCGTTCATCTTCTTTGTGTTGGACTAGAAGTACTGCGTGCTCTCCCATATCCAAGATGGTGTTGTCGTTTCTATTTACAGCAAAATACAAAAATGCTGCAGTCTCATCGGCATCACCAGGTCCGGTAATTACGTTGGTGTTAACCATTCCTCTTGTTACTGCACCATCAAGTGCAGCACTTGAATTTACATAAACACCATTTTTGAGAACACCTTTGTAGATGTTATCGTATTGAACATCGTTGCTAAAGTAGATTATCGATGTCAGGTTTCCATCAAGATTAATAGAGTCACCGCCGGATGCAACTTTGATTGGAACGCTAGTTACGTTTAGTTTTGATGCACCAACATCACCTATTCCTGTTACTTTTCCTGCAATCTCTAATGCACTGCTTGCTTCACCAAGACTAGAGATAATTGTAGTTTTTGCTTTTTGGGTCGTCGAAAAACCCATGTTAAGAACAACAAATGCCAATGCTGCTGCAACGATTACAAATGCAATCATAACAATAGCAGATTCGACACCAATTACTCCTCTATGTCCACAATTTCCTTTCTTTTGGAGGTTCATTTGAGACTCTTAAAACCAGAAACTATAATGGTCCTAGTTTGTCGTTTTTAGACGATCAACTATTGTGACTAGTATTATCATAATTTCCTATTAAAAATCCATTCTTGGTGCAAAACCCTGGTAGAATATGGTAATTTATGCTTCTATTGTTTCACCAAAAATTTGCTCAATTTGCACAGGAACTTTGCAGGAGGGGCACTCTGTGCCTTTTTCAAATACGCAATCACCTTTTTTGAATTTTCGTTTGGTTTGTTTTTTGCATTGCGAGCATACTTCAATTGTGTAAACAGTGGTAATTTTTTTCTTGGAGAAAATCATTGAGATACCCCCATGGTATTTCCAACTCCTATTACTAAAACAGATTGAGTGGATTTTGAGACATCTCTTATCATATTGTAAAGATTTTCTCTTACTTTATCAGATGTATCTGAAATCTCCCTATCCATCAGCGTAATTGCCTCTTTTATTGATTGTTTTATTACTATAGCAAAAATTGGTATTTTGTGCTTTGTTGCAGACTCTTCAATTTGAAAACGCTCTGTTCCAATGCCCCCAATTGCAGCGCCAAACCCTTGCGAAATCGTAGCAGACTCCTCACCTTCTAATTTTGCTGCAGCATCGATCATAATAATGGCATCGGGTTTGTTTTTTAAAACAAAGTCTTCCACTGCATCTCCTAGTCGTCCAACAGTAGCGAGGGGTCCTTGTGCCTTCATCAAGTAGAGTTTTCGTCCTTCAAATTCAGATTCGCTCAAAACGGTTTGAAATGCGATTTCTTGTTTTGGCAATTCAAGCATTAATTTTCCTACTACCATTGGCCCAATACCATCACCCACTGGCTGACCATTTTTAAAGGCAGGAGTTGCTTCCTTGAGAGCTTCGGCTTCTTCCATTATAAAAGGAAGTACCATTTGAAGTGGTAAAATTAATGGGTAGTTATTTTGCTTTTTTGCAGTTAAGAATAGATGATTTACCACCTTGTAGAGTAACTGAAGAGATGATGCAATTTCAAGGAGAATCTGTAACTTTGATAGTTCGTATTCTGAAATATCTGGAGATATAGAGCGGATTTGTTCTCGGGTTATATCTTCACGTGATCTTACCACCTGCCTTATTTTTGGCACTATTCCATTGGGGTCAATATCAACAGGCATTATTGTAAAATAATCAATAAACGTATCAATTTTAAAAGTAGGATCCGATTTTGGCTTTATTTCTTTTTTTAGATAATCTAATAACTCCTGTCTAGTTTCATTTTTGAATTTTAATAATTTTGAAATATTTTTTTTTATGTCATTTGAGGTTATTTGTAGCTGAATTCTTTGGCCATAAAAAATGAAGATTATAATCGGAATAATCCAGATAAGCATCATTATTGGGTTAGTCTCATCGCCAAAACCAAAGATTTGGTCAAAATCAAAATTACCAAAATCCAATAGTGACTGCGATCGGCGTTGGCAAATTAAATCATTCGTTAAAACAACATGATTACCTCAATTTGGTTGTCATCTGAATTTTTGGAGCAAAATTATGAGAAATCCTGTGCACACGAAGCGATTTTTGGCGAGTGCTTTTATTACAGTTAATATACCGAAATTTTGAAATGCCTCAAACCAAACCAATTGTAAGCGTGGAAAATGTAGTCGCCTCAGCTTCAGTAGACCAAAAAATGGATCTAAATGAAATAACGAGGACTTTTCCAGATGTAGAATATCATCCTGATCAATTTCCAGGTCTTGTGTTTAGATTGAAAACTCCAAAGACTGCAACGTTGATTTTTACATCAGGTAAAATGGTTTGCACGGGTTCTAAATCCGAAGACATGGCACGCAAGGCAGTAAAAACAGTCGTTCAGAAATTAAGAAAGGGTGGAATCAAAGTAAAAAAAGATGCAGTAGTGGAAATTCAAAATATAGTAGCATCGATAAATCTTGGAGGTAAAATTCACCTAGAGCAAGCCGCTAGGACCTTACCAAGAAGCATGTATGAGCCTGAACAATTTCCAGGATTAATTCATAGAATGCTTGATCCAAAAACTGTGATTCTTTTGTTCTCTTCGGGAAAACTTGTTTGTACCGGTGCAAAAAAAGAGCCAGATGTATACCGTTCTGTAAATAATTTACATGCGCTTCTTGAAGAAAAAGACCTTATGATCTATGATTAAAATCATAGATTAATTTTGTTTATTTTTTATTGACTCAAATTAAAATTCTTTGATGAGTTTTAATAGTGTAGAATTTTTATAAATTATATTCTCAGGATAACAGTTAAGCATGATTCCATTTGAGATGTTATAAAATTCCCAGTTTGCACATTCGGTGTCAAATTCATAAGGATGGGTGTTGTCGTATTGCCAATCAAACCCATTTGTTACAGATGAATCTGGAAATCCGTGTCCTCGAAGCAAAGAGATCTGATTTTGTTTATAATCTACTTTAATTTCAGCATAAAGTGAGTTTGGATACAGGTAAATTACTTTTGGATGATTAGTTATTGCATCAAACTCTGCTCTTGTCACATACTCATTGTGTAACAAAATTACCTTATCAAATTTTTCTAAAAGGTGTGGATGTTTATCAACTTCAATGTCTGTAAGAAACGGATAACCAAGAATCGTTAATATCTTGATTGCATGTTCACTACTTGTAAACTCTGGATAGTTATCATATCTAATTGGAACTGATTGTGTGCATGAGACATCACACTCTCCTTTGTAGTACTCATAAAAACCACCATCACCATATGCTGAGAGTGTAAAAATTGGTGCGATTACCACTGTGTTTTGCTTCTTAGATACACTCAACTCGCGATAAAGGGATTCGTTTTCAGGTTTTTTTTCAAAATAAATTGTACTAAAGACTTGTTTTCCTTTTTCAGAAACGCCAATAATGTCACCGTCATATGATAAAACAGTAAACAGTCCACTCTCCAAAAGAATCGGATTTCCCGCACCAGATGTTTTGAGCTTTATTGGAGTAACAGAAATCTTTACAGGATTTTGATCTAGCGTATTTGAAAAATACACAAAGCCACCAATCCCTATTAAAATTACTAATGTCATTACCAGCAATACCATATTTTTCATAAAAAAATTTTCAGAAAAACAATAAATTAAAAAATCATATTTGCAAATCTATACAAACGAATTAGTGGTTTTTGCCAGTTTATTTAATTGGGGTGCCTGGGGGCACTTCCTCAGAAACAGTTAACCAATATGGCTTGTCATTTACATCTGCTGCCAATAACATCGCATTTGATTCTACACCGGCTAGTTTTTTTGGCTCAAGATTTGCAACCACAATAACTGTTTTTCCAACTAGCTCTTCGGGCTGATAAAATTCTGCACCGCCAATTATTACATCACGTTTTTCCTCACCAAGGTCAATCTGCCCTTTGATTATTCGTGATTTTCCGGGGATTTTTTCAGTCGCAACAATTTTTGCCACTCGAAGATCCAGTTTTGCAAAATCATCATATGAGATATTTGACATGAGTAACATGTTTTGCTCGGCTTAAAATGAATTTCGAAAATTATTTCAAATCAGATTTTTTTATGCCACTTGTCTCTATTTCATATTTTAGTTGAGCAGGTAATTGGACATATTGTTTGTTTACTAGGATTTTTATTTGATCATCAGGCACGTTTACTTTTTTTAATAATTTCCCGCGTTGATGAGCATATGCATTTTTCCAGAATTTCTCGCCATCAAAGGTTCCTATTTTTGGCATGTATTTTGAGGGTTTCATTTTAAATCAAGTGACTGTAAGGGAAGAATGGCAAATGCCTATAGAACAGGAGTTAACGTTCTGGATTTAAGCATATTGCCCCTCACAGTCAATTAGTTGCCAATCATTTGTAATATATTTTAATGCGGGAGTGTTTTTTTTGAATTTATGGCTACAATTCAGGTCTCAGTGGATATTTCTGTACCAAGAGAAAAAGTTTGGGAGGTTGTATCAGATATTGACAATGAGCCCAAGTTTTGGAAGGGGACAAAAGAAGTTAGAAATATTTCAAGAGAAGGAAACGTCATTAATCGTGAAATTACTATTGCTTTTCGAGACCAAAAATGCAAGCAAAGAGTTACACTTGTCCCTCAAGAAAAAATTATAGCATTGTTTACAGAAGGTATAATCAAAGGCACAAAGACGATTTTACTAAAAGAAGAGAATGGAAAAATAAACCTAGAAGCAATTTGGGAAATCTCACTATCTGGTATGATGGGAATGTTTACTGGAATGATAAAAAAACATATCAAAAAAGGAACCGAGCAAGCTCTACAAAGCATTAAAAACGAAGTCGAGGCTTAGTCTCATGGTTTTTCTTGAAATCATTGGATACATTCTGACTGCAACCATGATAGGAGTCTCAGGAGCTTGGGTATTTTTAATTAAATCCATGATCGAGTCTTTTTCCAAAACTCCATATCTTGATAGATTTGAAAAAAAAGACCACGAGTTACCCAGAGTCTCGATAATTTTACCTGCAAGAGACGAGGAGGAATTTATTGGAAGGTGCCTTGAATCACTTTTAGATCAAGACTATGAAAATTATGAGATAATTGCAATTGATGATTCGTCTCGTGACTCTACTAGTCAAATAATCCAAAAATATGCAGAAAAAAATTCAAAGTTGATTCACCTAAAGGCAAGACCAAAACCAGAAGGATGGATGGGCAAAAATTGGGCATGCACTGAAGGTTACCAAAAGGCTACAGGAGATTTGCTTCTTTTTACTGATGCAGATACTATTCATTCAAAACATACGCTATCACTTGCGGTTTCGCATTTGCTATCATTTGGACTTGATGCTCTAACTGTTATACCAAAGATGATGTGTCTTGATAAATTAACAAAAATAACTCTTCCAATGATTTCGACTTTTTTGCACACTCGTTTTTCTGCCCTTAGGGTAAATGATCCCTCAAAGAAAACTGGATACTTTTTTGGTAGTTTTTTTATTTTAAAGCAACAAGTATACGAAAATGTTGGGACACATCAAGGAGTAAAACAAGAAATCATAGAAGATGGTGCCCTAGGTAAAAAAGTCAAAGAGCAAGGCTACAAGCTAAAAATGGTTAGGGGAGAGCACTTGGTTGAAGCAGTTTGGGCAAGAGATGTAAATTCCTTGTGGAATGCCCTAAAACGATTAATGGTCCCGCTTTACTTGCAGACTGGAAAAATTGCTATTGGTATTTTCTTTGCAGTCTTGTTTTTGCTTTTCATGCCATTTCCAATCCTTGGTTATTCGATTGCAATTTCACAATTTACATCATCGTTTGTTTTTGTTTTTGTCTCCTCACTTGTTGCATCCATACTGGTTTATGCTGGGGCAATTGTAGAAGCAAAATTTGGTTTGGGAATTAAATTACGATACACGTTGTTAGCTCCTTTAGGTAGCTTAATTGTTGTCCTGGGTTTTGGTAGTGGAATAATTCATGCAACAAGTGACTCTACTGTTACGTGGCGAGGTAGAAGTTATTCAATGAAAGATCATGCTCAAAGCTCCATTGCGGTATAGTAAGGCTTTTAGACAGAAAAGGGTAAAAGTGATTAATTGGAAAAAAGTGGAATACTTTTAGGCTCAATTTTAGGGTTAACAATCGCTTTACTTATTGTTGTTTTTGCAAACCCTCCACAAACTGGAGACATTTCCCCAGAGATATCCGAATCAATTGTTACGGATGTTTTTAGTGAAACAATTCTTGAGGAATCTTCGCAAGAAAAAGATTCCACCCTTACATTGGTCGAAATCTTTGAGCAATCCGAAGCGGGAGTCGTTAGAGTAAATGTGCAAAGGGAATTACAAATTGCAGGAACAACAAGTGTAGGTTCTGGATTTGTTTATGACTTGGATGGGCACATTATCACAAACGCCCATGTTATTGATGATTTCAATAAAATAGTTGTAACCTTTCTTGATGGAAGGTCATATAATGCACAACTAGTTGGAAAGGATCACTTCACTGACCTTGCAGTAATTAAGGTCGATTCCCCACAATCTTTGCTAAAGCCTTTGGTGGTAGGAGATTCCTCCAAACTAAGAGTGGGCGAACCAATTGCCGCTATTGGCAATCCATTTGGCTTGTCAGGTTCCATGACTTCTGGAATTGTGAGTCAATTAGGAAGACTGTTGCCTGCAGAAGATAGTGGATTTTCCATTCCAAATGTAATTCAAACCGATGCGGCAATAAATCCAGGAAATTCTGGTGGGCCACTTTTGAATATGAAAGGAGAGGTAATCGGAATCAACACAGCTATTCAATCAGTAATTGGAGAGTTTACAGGAGTTGGTTTTGCAGTACCCTCAAACACGGTTACCAAAATAGTTCCAGTTTTAATTAGTGATGGAGAATATCACCACCCATGGATGGGAATTTCAGGAAGAGATATTGATCCGGATCTTGCAAAGGTGCTCAATCTAAGTGATGCAAAAGGATTCCTAATTGTCACTGTAATTGATGATAGTCCTGCAGCTAAAGCTGGATTACACGGGACAAAGGAAACAAGACAAATCGAGGGAGTAAGCTATCCAGTAGGAGGAGACATTATACTTTCTGTAGATGGAAAAGACGTTCGAAAAATTGATGATATTTTAATTCACCTACAACGAGAAAAATCGGTAGGTGATGAAATGGTCTTGAAGATTCTAAGAGAAAATAGAACAACAGAGATTATTCTATTATTAGAAGAAAGGCCATCGAATTAATTCCTACAAGAATAAATACTCTAATCATGGATTTTAATTATTGAGTAAATTAATTTTAAATTCAGAACCATTAAACCGAGTTTTAGAAAACAAATCAATCTCGAAAGGAGAAGTATTGGAGTTATTTGAAAAATTACAAAATAAACCAGATGAATTATTTCAAACAGCAGAAACACTTAGACGAAAATACAAAAAAAATATTGTAACGTTTTCAAAAAAAGTATTTTTCAACCTAAATAATTTATGCAGAGACACATGCAGTTATTGCACATACAAAGCAGAACCTGATGAAGCCAAACTTTCAATGATGTCCAAAGACGAAGTTTCAAGTTTGATTACACTCGCTAAAAAAGCTAGATGTGTAGAAGCATTATTTGTTACAGGAGAAAGGCCAGAACAAAGCTACACTGAGGCTAGAAAATGGCTTAGAGAAAACGGATTTTCAAGTACCGCAGAATATCTTGTTCATTGCTCTGAAATGGCCTTGAAAGAAGGTCTATTTCCTCACACAAATGCAGGAAATCTGAGAAGATCAGAGCTAAAAGAGTTGAAAAAAACCAATGTTTCAATGGGACTTATGCTGGAAAACTCTAGTGAGCGTCTAGCACAAAAAGATATGCCTCATCATCTTGCTCCAAGCAAATACCCAAAAAATAGACTCGAGGTTTTGAAAAATACTGGAGAGTTAGGAATCCCAATGACTACAGGAATTCTAGTCGGCATTGGTGAGAACAGCTCAGAGATAATAGAATCACTTTATGCAATAAAGGAATTACACGACAAGTATGGAAACATTCAAGAAATCATTTTACAGAATTTTCAACCAAAGGCAGATACAAAAATGAAGGAACACCCATCTGCTGAAGAAAATTATTTTAAGACAATAGTTGCCACTGCAAGAATCATAATGCCAGAGATGAATATTCAAATTCCTCCAAACCTCTCTCCGTCATCGTATCAGAGTTTTCTTTCTGTTGGAATAAATGACTGGGGAGGAGTATCCCCAATTACTCCAGACTATGTAAACCCTGAATTTTCTTGGCCCGAAATTGCAAGAATTGAGAAAAATTCCAAAGACGCAGGCTATGATTTAAGGTGTAGATTTCCGATTTATCCAGAATTTTTCTCGTTTATTGAGAATCACTTAAGAGATAAGATATCAGCAATTGAAAATGAAGAAGGTTTGGTAAAAGAGGAATATTGGAGATGATAGTTTCAAATTTTGATGCATTATTAAAAAATGCAGATCCCTTAATTTCAGATTCTCTTAATCGTGCGCTTTCTGAAAAAGAACTAAGCGAAAAAGAAGCTGCAAGATTGTTTTATGCAGATGATTTTGATTTTCATTTGGTTGGCATGGTAGCAGATGAGATACGCAAAAAAAGAAAAGGAAAACTAGTTACCTATGTCGTAAATAGAAATATCAATTTTACAAATGTCTGCATCAAGCAATGTGGCTTTTGCGCATTTAGCAGAGACTTTAGAGAAGAAGAAGGATATCTGCTTCCTGTCGAAGAAATAGTAAGGCGTGCAAAAGAAGCCCACGATTATGGAGCAACAGAGGTATGCATACAAGCAGGACTTCCGCCAGATATGGAGAGTAATCTTTATGAAAATTTAATTCG
>JBFJMG010000026.1:0-9916 GCA_041634015.1 Nitrosopumilaceae archaeon | reverse complement strand
TCTGGGATTTTTCTTGAAGATCAAAGATGGCCAAAAAGATGCGGTCACATGCAGGGAAAAGAAGTTGTATCATATGTTGAATATCAAGAAAAATTAAAGGCCGCAATTGATGCAAGAAGTAATAAAGATTTCATTATTGTTGCAAGAACCGATGCAAGAGCAACTGCGGGTTTAGATGAAGCAATCGAACGAAGTAGGCAAAACAAAAAGATTGGGGCAGATTTAATTTTTGTTGAAGCTCCTAAAACAATTAGTGAAATGAAAAAAATTGGAAAATCAATAAATGCCCCACTTGTAGCTAATATGATTGAAGGTGGGGCTACACCATTAAGTTCAGCTTCGGATCTTTACAAAATGGGATATAAGATAATACTATATCCATTATCAATTTTATTTGCAAACTCCTACGCTACTATGTCAATTCTGACAGAATTGAAAAAGTCCGGCAATACCAAAAAATTTCAAAATAAACTTGTGCGTTTTGATCAATTTAATGAAATTGTAGAATTGCCTAAATTTAGAAAATTAGAAAAACGCTATGGAGTTTCAAAAAGGGAATAAAAAGTGTAAAGAGTTTTCAACTATTTCTCTTTACTTCTATTTCGATTGTTGAAACGTTTCTTTGTTTTCCGTCCTTTGACTCTAGAGATTCAGAGCCAATCTTGATATTTCCTATTGAATATCCTGCATGTTCAGTTTTTCTTGAGATGATTTGTGCAACATCTACTGCTCTACCAATGCTCATGCCTCGTGCTTTGATGTTAACGGAAGGTAAGTTTGCCAATTGAATTAGCGTTGATGTTACATACGCCATTAATGGTTTCTTACCTATGAATATGGTGTCTCTTGCTTCGGTTGACATAAAGCGAGAGACATCTCGCTATAATTTAAATCTAAGAAATTCAGCTCTGATAAAAAGGGTTTTTATAAAAAAAATAGTCACAGCACTACGGTAGCAAGGTTGATTTGATAAGAGTTCATGAGGTTCAAAAAATATTTGAAGAAGGTAGTAAAGAGGAAAAAATTAAGACATTAGCATCGCTCGAAAATATAGATGAGTCAAAAATTATTCAATTAATCATATCCTGTTTAGATGATACTGAAATTGAGGTTCGGGGCGAAGCCTTTAGTTGTTTAGTGTTAAATCAAAATAAAATTTCAGAATTTTTAATTAGTAACTTAAAATCAGAAAGTAAAAACATTAGAGGGTTTTGTGCTCTCGTGTTAGCAAACAGAAAAGATGTAGATGCAATTTCATCGATTACTAATTTGACTAAAGACACAAGCTCTATGGTTCGAGCGTGTGCATTAGGATCCCTTGGCTTTCTTAAAGCAAGTCAAGCAAGTAAGTTTATCCATGAATGTTTTAATGATACCAATTTAGAAGTAAGAAAGAGTGCGGTAAAAGCTGCAATCGATATAGGCGATATCCTTTTGGAAAATGAAATTGAAAAAATTTCACAAGATAAAGATGAAGAATTAGAAAAATTATTGATTTTAGCTCAGTACAAAAAGTAAGTGGACCGGGAGGGATTTGAACCCTCGATCTCACCCATGCCAAGGGCGTATCCTACCAGTCTAGACGACCGGCCCATTTTCAAACCCGGAGGTTGATAAAAATTATTTTTTAAATTGCATATTAACATGTAGCTAACAATTAGAAAGGTGACGAAAATAACATAAGATATTTATCCATTGAGAATATGATCAACCAAATGGTCGTAGAAAATAAGGCGACGGTAACATATATTCAACTCCTTAAAGAAGATCTAGCAATTTTTAGGCTTGTTCCTGAAGATGGGATAATCCCAGATTATAAACCAGGTCAGTTTCTTACCATCGGTCTTCCCAATCCTTTGGAAAATAACAAGATTGTTCGCCGTGCATATTCAATTGCATCTCATCCAGAGAATAAAAAATATTTTGAATTAGTAATAAGATGGGTTCGCAAACCTTTACCAGGAAGACTTACTACTCAGATTTTTAATTTAAGAGAAGGAGATGAAATATCTTGGATTAAACCAACAGGGGCCTTTACAATTAATGAACAAAAAGGAGATGGGAGTAAAGATGATAGAAGAATCGTGTGTATTGGAGGTGGAACTGGTCTTGCCCCGTTTGTCAGCTATGCCCAGCATTTACATGATAAAGGAGATAAAAGGGAAATCGTAGTATTACATGGTGCTAGCTATGTAGATGAGCTTAGCTACAAAGAATTGTTAACTGAATTAGAATACGAAAGTATCGATAAGGGTAAAGATAAATGGAATTTTAGGTACAGAGCTTCTATCAGTAGACCCCAAGAATGGTTTAACAGGTCATGGGGTGGACAAGTAGGAAGAATTGAAACCTTTTTGAGACCACGAGACGGAGAAAAATCACCATTGGAAGAATTAGTAGGTGAAAAAATAACTCCAGAAAATACAATGTTTTATGTCTGTGGTTGGCAGGGAACAATTGATGGAGTTATGGACTTTCTAAAACCCAGAGGTTTTGTTACAGAACACGAAAAACGTTCTGATGGAAGCTATGAAGTAAAATACGAATCATATGGTTAATGATTTTTGAAAATTTTAAAGAAATAATATTATCTGTTCTAGATTGAAGTACGGGGACGTAGGTTAGCTTGGTATACTGCCAGCCTCGGGTGCTGGAGATCGTGGGTTCAAATCCCATCGTCCCCATTTTAAAAATTTAACAATTGAAATAGGGTAAATAGTTAAATCTGCTCTATTGGTTACTGCACTTTACCTAGCTCATCTTAATCCCCTGACTAACGCACATGTAGAAATAATTAATGAATTAAAAAAACAATCTGACCAGATTACGGTTATGCCGGTAATTTTTTTAAAAAATGGAATTGAAATAAACAGTCGTAGCTTTCCTTTTACCTTTGAAATTAGAGAACAAATGTTAATCTCACTCTTTGGTGATTCGGTAAAAATGTCTAGAAATTATACGTTTTATGCTCCATATTTTAGATATCTTCCTCCGTTATTATCACCATTTTCCTGGAAAATACGAAAAGAGATATTGAAAGGGGTAGAAGGAGATTACTTTACCTATACAGGTGATAAAGCTGAAGGCTATATGCTAAAATTCTACGGGTTAAAACCAAAAGTTGGGAAAAGAAAAGAAATTTCTGCTGCATCTGTAAAAGACAAAATTTACTCTGCTGCAATGGGTCATGAATCCGATTGGAAAAAAGATGTACCTAACCAAGTAGTTAAAATTATTGAGAATAATTGGGGCATAGTGAAAAAATTTGCAAACGCAAGGGATCAAACTACGCGAGTAGCAGGAATGAAATTTCCAAAAGATGGGTATTGGAAAAAATAAATTTATAGTTAAATTTTAGAGTCGAGGAATAATAATTTAAGTCACATCATCATTATTCCATAACAATCTGAATTTTCCAACAGTGCGAAGGACGGTAATTTTTCCCCCTTTGCGGAATGTTAATTTGTGTTGTTTATTGGAAACATCTAGTATTTCCAAAGTAGCATTATCTACAAGGGATTCAAATTCAGGTTTATTAGAAATTTGCTTCCAGGTATCTGGTTCAAAATCTAGATATTGTTTTGTGTAGAGAAGTCCCATTTGATAATACTGTAATTTTCTCCAAAATAAAGGCTTAATTAAATTTGAATGGGAGGATTCTAGATAATTAACAAAAAAAGAATTTTTTTGCTTCACTCGTTGGCAAACGAAGCGGTTAATTATTCAAGTCTATTTTTGTTTGATATGAAATTTCCTGTTTCAGAATTAGTTTGGTTTGATGGGAAATTTGTACCCTTAAAAAGTGCCACAGTCCCTCTTACAACCCACGCAATTCAGTATGGAACATCAGTTTTTGAAGGAATTAGAGCTTATTGGAACTCAAAAAATCTTAATATTTTCAGACTAGAAGATCATATCAAACGATTTAGAAATTCAGGTAAATTCTATTCAATTTCGCTGAAATTTACCGATTCAGAAATCAAGAAAGCTATAATCGATTTATGTAAGAAAAATAAAATAAAAAAATCATGTTATATTCGACCTTTTTATTTTGTTGGCAATTATGGAATTAATTTGCACGTAACTGAAAAAGCACCAACCCATTTGGCAATATACACATTTCCTTTTGGTGACTTGTTTAACAAAAATGGAATAACGGCATCAGTCTCTTCCTGGAGAAAATTTTCAGATTTATCCACTCCTCCCTTAGCAAAAATGGGTGGAAATTACCTTAATTCGATTATCGCTACACAAGAGGCAAAGAACAATAATTATGATGAGGCAATACTTTTAGATCTAAATGGTAATGTAAGTGAGGCACCAGGTGAGAATTTGTTTATGGTTCGAAAAGGAGAAATTCTAACTCCACCACTTTTTTCTTCTGCACTGGAGGGGCTTACTCGTGATGTGATTATGCACATTGGGAGAGATAATGGGTTTGAGATCAACGAAAGAGAAATTACTCGCGGTGAAATTTATCTCGCAGACGAAATTTTTCTAACTGGAACTGCAGCAGAAATTACACCGGTTATTTCAGTTGATAAAAAAATAATTGGCGACGGTAAAATGGGAAAAATAACTAAAATGTTAATGAACGAATACCAAAATATTGTAATGAATCAAAACGAAAATTATTCTCACTGGTTAACTGGGGTGTATTAGTTGAAAGTCGTACAAATTGGAACAGGAGGGTGGGGCAAGAATCATACCAGAATTCTTTCTCAGTTGGGTGTACTCGTAGCGGTTTGTGACACAGATGAAACAAGAAGAAAAGAATATGCGGAAAAATATTCAGTTAATGGGTACGAGTCAGTTGACTTGATGTTAAAATCCGAACAATTTGATGCAGCATTTGTTGTTACTCCAACATCTACCCATTCTTCTATTGCCTCCAAACTAATGGTGGCAAAAAAACATGTTTTTGTTGAAAAACCTATGACTTACCTATCGGAGGAGGGTGAAGATCTATTGAAATTGGCTACGAAAAATAAAGTTCTTCTTACCTGTGGATATATTGAAAGATTCAACCCAGCTGTGGATTTGGTAAAAGATTTAGTTAAAACCAAAAGGTATGGGGAGCTTGTAATGTTGGAATTTCATCGTGAGAATCGTATGCCATTTCACATTAAAGATGTAGGAATTATTTATGATACATCAGTTCACGATATAGATACGGCCATGTGGCTCTTTGATGATACCCCTGAAGTAGTATTTGCAAGATCGGGAAAAATAAATCATGAGCATGAGGATTTTGCAACCATAATGTTAGGATTCAAAAACAATAGGGTTGCGATAATTGCTTCAAACTGGATTACTCCAACAAGGGTAAGAAACTTTAGTGCTGTGTGTACAGATGCAATAATTTCTTCGAACTTTATTACCCAAGAAGTAAAAATAGAGACAAAACACGATACAGAAATACCTCGAAAGGAGACTAAAGAACCTCTACTTTTAGAAATACAGAATTTTCTGGGTGCTATAGAACAAAAAAATGAACTTTTGGTAAAACCAGAGCAAGCTGTAAATGTTACTAAAATAGCCGAAGCGGCACTTTTATCTAGTCAGAAGGGAACCCCGATTTATCTCGATCTAAAATGAATAGAAAGATGTTAGAAATTCTTGCATGTCCAATCGATAAACATTTTCCTCTTGAATTTTTTAATTGCAACTCTAAAAATGAATCAATTGAGGAAGGAGTGTTGTTTTGTACGGACTGTTCACGGTTTTTTCCAATTATTGAAGAAATTCCAATAATGTTACCAGATGAATTGAGAGACAAACAACAAGATATTAGTTTTCTAACTAAAAACAAAGAAAAATTACCTCCAAAAATAGTTAAAGAGGCAGCCCCTTGGCACTTGTGAGTAAATTTGGTTACAAATTACGTTTCTAAAAAGGCAAAAATTGGAAAAAATGTGCAAATTTGGCATTTCTCATATGTTGGGGATAATGTAGAAATTGGCGATAATGTGAAAATCGGTTCTTTAGCTCATATTGATTACAATGTAAAAATTGGAGATAATACAAAAATTGAAGGATTAGCATACATTCCACCCCTTACACGTATTGGAAAGAATGTCTTTATCGGTCCCAATGCAGCTTTTACAAATGATCCTTATCCAATGTGCGATAAGATGATCGGTGTTACAGTTGAGGATGGAGTAATAATTGGAGCTAGGGCAGTTATTAAAGCAGGTGTAAGATTAGGAAAAAATAGTGTAGTAGCAATGGGATCGGTTGTTACAAAAGATGTTCCTGAAAATAAGGTTGTGGTTGGAATTCCTGCTCGTGTAAAATATTCCAGGGAGGAATATGACCAAAAACAAAAGGAATGGTTTGAAAGTTAAGTTTTTATTTTCTTTTTGAAAATCCAGTTTTTCATTTTAGATAAAACATAGATCCAAAGAATAACCATTGCAATGGCAATTATTGCTTTTACGCCCGAAGATAATAGTTGGTCAAATTCTCCAAATCCTGTTATTGATAGCGGACCTAGAACAACCACAGCTATTTCTCCTCCTATTAAAATTAAAATCCACATTGCAAAAATAAAAATAAAAAGTGAACCTTTCATAGTGAAAAACCCATCATAAATGCCGTGGAGATGGCAAGAATTCCTGAAAATACGCCAAGTTTGAAGATTGCATATCCTACCTGCTTTTCTGTTAATGCTCCATCAGCTAGAATTAGTCTAACCAATGTGATGGGGGCATCTTTTTCATCTGAGGCTTTTAATTTGAAATCATCAGTATGAACAACGGGCCTTGCTTTGATTTGACGGTGTTCGACAATGCGCTTCATACTTGATAAAAACAAAAATGAGTTTATTATGGCTGGAAGTAATGCCACAGCCGCTATTATTTCAACCTCGCCCACGATTGCGATAACACCATACATTGCTCCCAAGGTAAGTGCACCAGAATCACCAGGAAAAATTTTACTTGGAAATTTGTGGTATTTGTAAAATGCTAAGGCTACAAAACCCAGAGGAAGACTGGCAATAGCGATATCATAGTTTTGAAGTATAAATAATGAGATTGTTACTGCAAAACTTGCAATGATTATGAATCCACTGGCCACCCCATTTTGCACATCAATTGAATTAATTGTATTTCCAGTAATCGGAATCATGAATATTATAATCACTAAATAAAGAATCGGGATAGATACCTCACCGAATAAAGGAAATGCAAGATTTGTGTCATATACTCCGAGAAGAATAATTGGAATTGCCGAGGCGGCAAGGGCTAAAGGTTTGAACCACCCTCCCATGACTCGTCGGTCATCAATTAGTCCGACTACGAATGCAAGGAAAGTGGTAATAATAATCGCTATTATTTCGTTGATAGGAATAAAAATGTACAAGACTATTTCCGAGGCCAGAATTCCAACAATAAGCGAGGGCCCTCCTGGTCTTGCAATCATGACCTCACCCTTTTTGTTAAAATCTTTTACTGTTGATTTTCGTTTTTCAAGAAATTTTATTAAATTAGGAGTCAAAGTATACACCGTTACAAATGCAATAATTGAGGCTACTAAAGCACCAATAATTTCTTCTTCCAATTATCTACCTTTCTGTAATTGAGACTTGATGTTATTTGCAAGTGTCGAACCAATTTTATCAATCTCTGCTAATTTGTTTACCGGAATCCTTCTAAGATCTTCTAAATCCATTATTCCGTTCTTGAATAATTTTCTAGCACGTACTCTTCCTATACCTTTTATTTTAACTAGCTCGACCAACTCTTCTTTAATTCCATAAACTATTCTTTTTCTAAGAATATCGAGTTCTTCTAAAAGATCAGCTCTATCTTGCTGTTTGGTTAGCTCCCTCAAGCAATGAATCAGCCAATCGGATGTTTCGACTAATCTATGCATGTCTCCAGATTGAATATTGAGATTATCGGATAGGGAAATTTCTGAAGATTCATCTAACCATGAATATAATGCAATAAGACTTCTTGTACAATCATATTCAGAAATTGGCTTTAATAGTTCTGAGGAGTTATTTTCTATAAGAAGACTGGCAGTTTCAAAATCTTTGTTTCTCAAGGAAAATTTTGGAAAAAATTCTTCGCTATCAGTAATCAAATGTAAGAATCCAAAGGTGTGTTTTCTTTCTGGTGAGGCTATTTTTATGGCATCTCTATAATATGTTGCAGTTAAGGGGTCCAGATAAAGCTGGGAAACTTTTTTTCCAAATTCAGTTGCAGCAAACCGGTCACCTTTTTTTACTAGTAATTTTTCAGTTAAAAGAAATCGGATAGCAATATCAATTCCAAACTTTATTGTGGGTTTTCTGGACTGTAAACCACCCAAAGTCTGCATAAAAAAATCAATTATCTCGTCTTTTTTTATTCCTGGACTGGTAGCTATTACACTTAGAACATGAGTTCTAATAGCTTTATCATCAGTAATTTTCGATTCAATTGGCTCCGGTTCTCCATCAATGTAATAATTAAGGAGCTCAGCGCTGTTGGATTTTCCAATTATTATGGATTCACCAAATTCATCATATTGAGGTCTTCCAGCCCTACCACAAAGTTGTTTGTACTCTAAAATACTAATTGGCCTATTTGCACCGACCCTAGAATTGTATCTGCTAATATTGGAAATTACAACACGTCGGGCTGGAAGGTTTACACCTGCAGCTAGTGTAGGTGTTGCAGAAAGTAATTTTATAGTACCATTTCTAAATTCTGTTTCAATAGTTTGTCGGCAACTCTGATTTAAACCGGCATGATGGAATGCTACTCCAGCCTTTACTAATTCAGCTAAAGTTTTTACTAAATCTGTATGTTCATTTTCAATTAAGATTTTCTTTGATATTTTTTCTAGTTTTTCTTTGTCTTTTTTCTTAAGATAACTGGAAATTATTGCAGATGCTTTGGTTGCTAAAACTGCCGAACGGTTTCTTGTCTCTGCAAATAATAGGGATTGACCCCCATCTTTTACCGAAGCTGCACCCAAGTCAACTGGAGGTCCTCTTATACTAGAATCGACTTCAAATTTTCTTCCATCTTGCATGATCACAGTTCCTGCATCATAAACACCCTCATAAAGTGGAACTGGTCGCCAATTAGTTTGTACAAGAGAACAACCTAACCATTGGGCTAACTCATTTGCATTTGTGACAGTTGCACTTAAGGCAAGAATCTGTGGTTTACTTTCGAGTAGTTTTAGTTTAGTTAGAATTATCTCAAGTGTTGGGCCTCGATCGGGATCCCCAATCAAATGAATCTCATCAGAGATTACTAATCCAATTTCATCAATCCAGTCTGGAGTATGTCTTATTATTGAATCCATTTTTTCATTTGTTAAAACCATGATATCACTTGATTCCAGTTTTTTATCTAAAGAATCAAAATCGCCTGTTGAGATCTGAACTCGGATCTTTTTGCCCAAGGGGACTTTTTCGATTTTTTTAAATTCATTAAATTTCTCAGCAGCTAAAGCTCGTAATGGGCTCAGATAGACTACCTTACCATTTTTTTTCGAAAGGTGGTTTAGCATAGCTAGGGTTGCAATCAAGGTTTTCCCGCTCGCGGTGGGAGCAGATACGAGGATGCTTTTTTCTTCAAGTAATCCTTCCTCTATGCTTTGAGATTGGGGGGGAAATAATTCAGAATACCCTTCTGATTTGAGAAAATCAAGTGCAGGAATAGGTAAGTTTAGTTCATCTATTTTCATACTCGGTTGTAATGACCGGGTCTTGATTCATAAATAGATGCTTCGCGAAGCATCTTTCTAATGTAATTGTAAGCCTCTTCTTCTGTAAATTTACCTGATTTTTCAAGTTCTTTTACAAATAATTTTTCTTCGACAGCAATTTTGTTGTCGCCTTCAAGGGATTTTAAAACATCCATGAATAATTGCATTTTAGAAACTTCGCTCCTAGGTTTTCCTTGTAGGACAC
>JBFJMG010000025.1:0-10027 GCA_041634015.1 Nitrosopumilaceae archaeon | reverse complement strand
TCAAACATTCCCTTACTAATTGCAAACGACATTAGATCTGCTTGTAGTTCAGATTCACGTAATCCTTTTTTGATCTTTTTGGTGCATAACTCAAACATTTCATCAATTTTCCTGGATGCAGCCTTGAGAATTGAGATTTCTTTTTCATCTTTTATTAATCGGGCTTTTGAAAATGGTTCTACTGAGTGTACGATTTTTGGTGTTAGTTTTTTTAGAGATTGCATCATGGTATAGTTTTGACAATCTGTACAAACTTTTTTCTTTTTTATCATAGAGATAAGTTCAGAAATCAGGGCTGTTCCACGCTGTGAGGTAATTACGTCACAGTCAATTGATTCTTCCTTAGCACGTTCTACCTCTAACTCTGGGGCAATAATTGTAGCCTTTCCGTTCTTTTCTAAAACCCCTATTGCTTCTCCCCAAAAACCACTCATGTAAAATAAATTTTCAGGCTCAAAGGTAACGAGATTATCACAACCTAACTTGGCTGTAAATTTTAGAAGGTTTTTGCGCCTCTGCTTCACGAGAAAAATTTTGTCTTTGGTCATTTATGTATGATGCAAAGTTTGTATAAGTGGAGAGTAGCCTTTCAATTCATTGTCTGAAAAAATAGATCAAAAAAAGAAGGTAGTGGCGTTGCTTTCAGGTGGTTTAGACAGTCAATTAGCCGTAAAAATGATGCAAAAGCAAGGATTTGAGGTGTCAGCAGTTGCCATAAAGACTCCATTTTGTGATTTTGATTGTGGTAGAGGTTGTGGATTTGAGATTAGAGAGCGGGCAGATAATCTTGGTGTTAATCTTAAGACAGTCTATTTAGGTGATGAATATATCCAAATGTTAAAGAATCCCAAATATGGGATTGGTGCCGGCATGAACCCTTGTATCGATTGCAGGGCAATGATGTTTGATGCTGCAAAAAAACACATGGAAGAAATCGGTGCAGAGTTTGTTATTTCTGGTGAAGTTCTTGGTCAACGACCAATGAGTCAACAC
This sequence comes from Nitrosopumilaceae archaeon, assembly GCA_041634015.1. Lineage (GTDB taxonomy): Archaea > Thermoproteota > Nitrososphaeria > Nitrososphaerales > Nitrosopumilaceae > JBFJMG01. The sequence goes on along the minus strand of JBFJMG010000025.1, from coordinate 9,034 downwards.
AAAAATGCCTTGGCGATTATTGAAAAAGAATCAAAACTTGTTGGTAAAGTTTTACGACCACTTTCTGCAGGTCTGTTACCTGCAACAGATGCAGAAAAAAATGGATTAATAAAAACCGAAGATCTTGGAATGATCCGAGGAAGATCCCGTAAACCTCAATTGCAGATGGCTAAGGAATTTGGGATCGAGAATCCCCCAAATGCTGGTGGAGGTTGTCTTCTAACTGATCCTGCCTTTGGTTTAAGAGCAAAGGATCTTTTTAGTCATACAGAAACTCCAACTACAAACGATATCGAACTTCTAAAACTTGGAAGACATTTTAGGTTAAATGAAAATGTAAAACTTATTGTCGGAAGAAACAAAGATGAAAATGAAATTATTAAATCATTAGCACTTGCAGATGATGTTATTATCGAAGTAAAAAATTACATGGGTCCAACTTCAATGCTTAGAGGAAAAGTTACACAACAAAACATTGAGTTTGCATCTGCAATAACCTTAAGATATTCAGATGCGCCAAAAACGGGTGACAGTGCTTTAAGAATCCACAAAGACAAAAAATTCACAGAATTAATCGCCAAAAGTACTACAGATGAATCTTACCTAAATTATAGAATTTAGGCGTGTTTTTTTGTATGTAATAACAGCAGACAAAGAAGAGTTTTTGTGTAAGTAGTTTCTCATTTCACCTAGATGCAAAAACAAGAAAGCCCGACATATCTCAAGGCCATTACAATAAGGGACCCAAGTGACCTTCACACCATTAAAGAAGATATCAAAAAAAATATGATATTAATTCTTAGAGTAACACCATTGGCACAAAAAGATGTTGAGAAATTACGAAAAGTAGTAGAAGAGTTGTACTCTATTGCGAAAAATTCTGATGCAGACATTGCAAGATTAGGTGAAGAACGAATTATCGTTGCGCCATCAAGCGTAAAGATCTGGAAACCAGAATACGATCTAAAATAATCTAATTGCTTCTTGAATTTGTGGATAATGACTAGAAACTCTATACATTCTTCTTATCGAAGTAGCAAGGTTTTCTGATTTTCTTTTTTCACCGTGATTAACAAGAACTCTACGAAGTTTTGGTCGTAGTCTTTGCACAAATGCCATCAATTGGTTATAATCACTATGACCGCTAAAGCCATCAAGCTTTTCAATTCCAGCGTTGATATTTACGACCTCAACTTTTCCTTCTTTTCCTAACAAAGATACCTGCCTTGCCCCATCAAGCACCCTTCTACCGAGTGTGCCATTTACTTGATATGAGACAAAAAGAATCTTGTTATTTTTTTCAGGTGCTATATTTTTAAAGTATTCAAGAACTGGTCCTCCCTCTAACATGCCTGAAGTTGCCATAATTATACAGGGTGATCCTTCACGCATTGGTTCTTCTCTAGCGTCTTGATGTTCAACGTTTGTGAAATATTCTGAATCAAATGGATTATCATCGGTTTCTAAGATTTTTTGTTTTAATTCTCTTGCAAGATATTCAGGATAGGCTTCATGAATTGCGGAGGCTTCAGAGATCATGCCTTCAGTAAAGACAGGAGCCTCAACCATTTCTCCAGATTTCATATAGTGATCTATAACCATCATTATTTCTTGAGCACGACCTACTGCGGGAATTGGAATTAAGATCTTACCTCCATCTGCTAGAGTATTATTGATTGCATTAATGAAGGCAGATTCAACTTCTTGCCTACTTGGTTGTATGTCTTCTTTAGCTCCGTAGGTACTTTCAATAAGTAATGTTTCAACTCTTGGAAAATTCCAACTTGCAGGTTCAAACAAAATACTTTTAGCAAATTTAATATCACCAGAATATACAAAGTTATGATCTCCATTTCCAATATGGAAATGACATAGTGCGGATCCTAAAATATGGCCAGCATTTGCGAAGACCAGTTTAATATCAGGAGAGATATCCGTAACTGTCCCATACGGAATAGTTATTGCTTGTTTCATAATTTGTTTTACATCCCTATCTGCATAAATTGGAGTCCTACCTTGGGCTGATGCTACCTTTATGGCATCAAGTTGTATTAGGTTCATCATAGGAAGAGTTGGCTCTGTGCAGTAGATTGGACCCTTGTAGCCATACTTACAAAGGGTAGGTAAAAATCCTGTGTGATCAAGATGTGCGTGTCCTACAACGACTGCATCTAGGTCATCTAGTGTAATATTTGCCCAATCAAGTCTAGGAAAGGATTCCATTGGATGTCTTGCGCCAGGATTTATACCGCAATCAATGAGAATTTTACTTTCATTGGTAGTAAGCAGCATGGAGGAGCGCCCAACTTGACCAAATCCACCAAGGGTTAATAACGAAACTTCTGATTTTTGCGATAAACGGGGTCTAAATATTTCATCGCCAATTTGTTTGAGCTGTTTGCTTCTTTCTTGAGCAGAAATTTTAAGATTGTAGTTAATAGTTTGAATTGTGCTGGAAGGATTAGTTGTTGCTTTTCTAATTCGTAATCTCCATCCAATTTTTTCTGTGACATCAGGGTGGTTAAACTCTTGAGCATTTCTTTGAAGTAACCAAGGTCTTTTTGCCTCGAGGGAAACCTCACCTGTTGCTGTATCAAAAAACGTGTTTTGCAAGTCAGCTTCTTTTGGGACACAGTCGGCAAGAATTTTTCTTGCATCCTCTTCGGATTTTCTTATAGATTCATCTGTTCTAACTACAATTCTTTTTTTTATTACATTAACTAGATTTGAAATAACGTCATTGTGCTCCATTAAATACCGAGGAGTGTTTGTATAAAGTGCAATTCGGGGGCCTTCATATTCTATCTTAGTGACACTTGCTTCTCGAGGAATACTTGTCAGTATGGTGGCCATAATATTTTGACCTGGAGATAGTTCTTTCTGTTGTTGTTTTCGTTGCATTAATAATTTCACTAAAGCGTAATAATGGCTTTCTTCTGTTCTTTTGTCAAAAGATTAAACCCATTTTTATCAATTATGGCAATGTTAATTCCATCGCCTGTACCAATATTTCGTACGATTGCTGCCTTAACTGCACGTAGAGCAATTTTTTTTGCTTCCTCCACTGTCAGATCATCTCTAAATTCTTCTTCAAGTAGGCCGTAGGCAACAGGTGAACCACTACCTGTGGTTACAAAGTTTTTTTTCTCGACGGAGCCAAACATGTCTATATTAAACAAACCCGGACCAAACTTGTCAAAACCTCCAACTAAAATGTCAGCCATAAATGGATAACCACGATTTTGATGAAAGATAAGAGATGTTAGTCTAGTAAGTGATTTAATTGGGATTGGTTCTTGTTTTTCGATTCTATGTAAATTGGCATGATATCTGAGAATTTCAGTTATGTTTTGTGCATCTGCAACCCCACCTGCCATGGTCATTCCAGCATGATCGTCGATTTTTTGTATCTTCATGGTGTTGTTATTGGCGATAAAATAGCCTGCACTAGCTCTCATATCTGCGCATAAAACTACGCCATCCTTTGCTTTGATACCTACAGTGGTAGTTCCATGGAGTATTTTTTCTTCAACATTATTCGACAAAAATTGCACCTATTAGAGATAAGTAAAATGTATGACACCCTTTTAAATAACTTTTTGTTCTCTTCAGATGAGAAATATTGCGAAAAAAACAAGATGTGGTGCCCTCTCACACAATGGAATTACCTCGACTAATTGTAGTGGGGGAGAATAATATTCAAGATATTGGAAAATTTCTAAAATCCCTCGATAATCCAAAAAAAATCTCTCTAATCTCAGGTGGAAATGTACGAAAAATTGTTCAAAAAAAAATTGATCGATCACTTAAATCTGCAAAAATTGCAAGTTTCTGGCATTCTATAAAAAATAATGAGCTTGGGTCCCTACGCGCTGTTCAATCTCAAGTCCGCAGAGACAGAAGTAATTTGATTATCGGAGTTGGAGGAGGAAAGGCAGTAGATGCAGCAAAGATGACAGCGTTTCAGCTAGGTAAACCATTTGTAAGCGTCCCAACTGCTGCTTCTCATGATGGAATTGCTAGTCCCTTTGTATCTATAAAAGGTGATAAACCTCATTCCATAGTCGCAACAGCGCCTTTGGGAGTTTTTGTGGATATTGGGATTATTAGCAAAGCTCCAAAAAAACTGCTTGCTAGTGGTTGTGGGGATTTGATTGCAAACATTATTGCAGTAAAGGATTGGCAATTAGGTCGGGACAAAACAGGAGAGTATTATGGTCGATATGCAGCAAATCTTGCCTTAATGAGTGCAAAAATTGTTTTAGAAAGTGCCGATAATTTTGCAAAAAAGGGTCTGGATGTAAGAGTTATCGTGGAGGCCCTAATCAGTGCCGGTGTAGCTTCCTGTATTGCAGGAAGTAGTAGACCTTGCTCTGGTGCAGAACATTTGTTTTCTCATGCCCTTGACAAATTAGCGCCAGGTATAGGGTTACATGGAGAAAAATGTGGCATAGGATCTATAATGATAGCAAAACTTCAAGGACAAGATTGGAAAAAAATTGCAAAGGCTTTGAAAAAAGTTGGAGCACCAACCACTGCAAAAGATATTGGTTTGAAATCAGAGACAATAACGGAGGCCCTCACCATCGCTCAAGATTTACGTCCTGAAAGATATACAATTCTAAGGGAAGTAGAAATGACAAAAAAGAAAGCGCTTGCGTTAGCAAAAAGCACTAGAGTAATTTAGCTTGTTTGTTCTATGGGTTTGGCTTCTTTTTTAGGTTCTGGTATTTTTTTTTGGTCAGTTTTTTGAGTTTTCTTATTGAGATGTGTTTCTACAAAGTTTATTTTTTCTAAGTTAGGGAGGAATTTGAAAAGATCTGTTTGAATAAAATGCTTCATTATTTGTAGACCATCTGCACGGAAAATTTCCTCAGGGACCGTAATGTCTAGCGAGTTTCCGTCCTTGTTAAAAACTAGTTTAGAATCATCTACAGGTATGTGCCTTTTTAGGATACCACGGATCTTATCCTCATCAGAGTCAAGTGATTTTAATACAGAAACATCATAGGTGATGGTTTTTCCTGCATACCTGTGATTATAATCAACTTGAACTCTTCCTGAGCCGATAAAGCGAATAATTCCTTTTTTGTCATCAATCTCAATGGAGTCTCCAACTGAAACTTTCTCTGCATCTTCACCAAGTTTGCGCAGCGGTATCATCCGAACCTTTCCTGCATCTCGTTCACCAAAACCTTTGTCAGGTGTTACATTAACTGTAAGTTTGTCACCAACCTTGGTATTTGCCAGTGCCTCATCAAGTCCCTTGAGAACCCAAGATTCTCCTACAGAAACAAGTTTTGGTTGATATTTGATGTTAGGATCATGAATCGAATGTTTTTTTGCTTCCTCTTCTAAGGTTGTTTCAAAAATTTCATCACTGTCTTTTACTTTAGCAGTATAATCAATTTGAATTAATGAGCCTTTGGTGAAAGTCAATGTGATCGCTGTCGAATTTCCTAATATTAATTTAACATGGATTATAGAGCTTTTAGTTTTTGCTCGGCTACACTTAGTCCTTCTTTGACATCTGTTTGATACCCCATCATAGCTAAAGTCGAAGAAATTGCTGAAATTGTTCTCATAACATGATATCTATGAACTTCTCCCATGCAACCCACTCGGAATACCTTTCCTTTAAGATTGCCAAAACCCCCGGCAACTAAAACTCTAAATTTCTGAGCAAGTGTATTTCGGAATGTTTTGTCTTCTAAGCCATCTAGATAATTTAATGCAATAACTACTGTTGAACGGGAATCCTCTCTTGCAAATGGTGTTAAACCGATTGCGCTCAAACCAGAATAAAGAGCGTCTGAACAAATACGATGTCTTTTAATTCTGTTGTCTAATCCTTCTTCTAAGATAATATCCAAAGCTTCGTTGTAAGCGTACAATAAAGGAAGTGCAGGGGTAAATGGAGTGTGTTTTGCTTCTTCATAATATTTGAAATATCTTGGAAGGTTGAAGTACATAGTATTTGGAGGGTTCTCCATCATGTATTTTTTGGTACGGTGATTGACTACAATAGGTGAAATTCCAGGAGGGGCTGCAAATGCCTTTTGGGCTCCAGTCATGGCAATATCAATTCCCCATTTATCCACCTTGAGCTCTTCCCCTCCAACAATTGATACTCCGTCAACTACATAGAATGAATCATTACGGGATGTGAGATCTTTTACCTTATCGAGATAATTGATCATAGTTCCTGTTGAGGTTTCGTTCCAAACACAGTAGAAAGCTTTTACATCTTTGTGGTTATCAAAGGCTTCTTTAACAGAGTCAAAAGTCGCATTAACTCCTGGCTCTGTCTCTAATTTTATTACATTTGCTCCAGCCCACTCTAGCATTTGAGAAAGCCTACTGCTAAATTCTCCGTTAACAGGGATTATTACTTTGTCACCTTTTTTAATTAGATTTACAACGCTTGCTTCTACAGCTCCAGTTCCTGATGCAGAAAGACAGACAGCTTCACCGTCTGTCTCAAAAACCTTTTTGGTTTTTTCAACGCAGGGTTCGTATAATTCAACAAAATCGTCACTCCGATGGTTTATCATTGGAACATACATTGCTCGTGTTACCCTTTCAGGGACATTTGTTGGTCCAGGTAACATTACAAGATATTCCATTTAGGTCTCCTGTGGTGGTTCCCTTAGGGCATTATTTATAATTAGAGACTGACCAAACGGCCTTTGGCATTAATTTTTTCCAAGACAGTTTTTGTTCCTTTTGGGACCAATTTCTCCCAATTTTGATCGCTATTGATCAAATCTCGTACATTAGTACCAGAGAGAATATCACGATTCAAAAAAGGAATAGAAATTATCTTAATTTTTCGTTTTGAATAAAGATGTCGAGTCAGTTCGTCTGTGGAAAAGACAACATCATATGGAGGAACAACTGTATCGATGTTGGCAATCCATTTTTTGTGATCATCAAAATCAGGGATGTAAAAGATTTGAATTCTTGTTAGTGTTTTTTTATCTAAGGAGGTTACTATCATTTCCTTGCGTTCATCTGCTGAAAAGGGATTATTTTTTTGAGGAGGTTTGTTTGAGCTGCCAATTCCAAGCCATAAATTTTCAACTTTAGTTAATGCATATTCTAATGCTGCTACATGACCATTGTGGAAGGGTTGAAACCTTCCAATTAGCAAACCGTTCATACACAGCTTTACCTAGGATTGATTAAAAAACTATCATAAGAAGCAATAAAAGATAATTTACATGGAAATTTTCAAAATTGATGGTTCATTTGGCGAAGGAGGAGGCCAGATAGTCCGCACTGCAGTTACTCTTGCTTGTATCTTAGGAAAGCCAATTCAAATTGATAATATAAGAAGCAAACGAAAAATTCCTGGATTAAGAGCTCAGCATGTAACTGCCATTCGAATAATCGGGCAGATTTGTGATGCAAAGATTAAGGGATTGGAAATTGGATCAACTTCAATCAGTTTTGTTCCAAATAAAGTAAAGAGTTGCACTATAACAGATGAAGTTGGAACTGCTGGAAGTATTTCATTAATACTGCAAGTATTAGTTCCAGCAGTAGCAATTTCAAAAAATAGTTTAGATCTTTCAATAATTGGTGGAACAGATGTGAAATGGAGTCCTACCATTAATTATACAAAATTTGTTTTATCAGAAGCATATTCTCGTATGGGTATTAAATTCTCATTAGATGTTAAAAAAAGGGGATATTATCCAAGAGGGGGTGGATTAGTAGAGCTTAAGGTTTTTCCATCAACAAAAATCTCTCCGATAAAACTTTCAAAAAGTCAAACAAAAAAAGTAAAATTATTTTGCTCCTATTCGAAAATAACTCCTGGCAAAATAGATTCAGAAATTAGAATAATTAAAGATCAACTAGAGATCAAAGGGTATTCTATAGAAAAGAAAATTGTCGAGGAATCTGCACAAAATCAGGGAGGATCCATATTATTATTTAGCATTGATAAGGATGCAATTATAGGAATTGATGGATTAATTGAAAATAAAAATAATAAATTTCCAAGTTTTCTTTCTGACAAATTTCTTCAATGCACACAAAGTGTAGATGAAAATCTAGCCGATATGCTTGTTCTGCCTGCATGTCTAGCTGATGGAATGTCTATATTCACAGTAAAAAAAATTACAAAGCATTTGGAAACAAATCTGTTTGTTGCCTCAGAAATATCGGGTTGCAAATATGGAATTGGGAAATTAACCGATGGATTTGAAGTAAGAATTGAGGGATCAAACCCCGGCGTCTAAGAGGGAGGCAAAAAACAAGATTGCCACAGAGATAACCACCATTACCTCACCAAGAATCATTATTTTTATTCGTATTTTCTGAATTTGGTTTTCTGATAATTCTTTTGACATAATTTTATCTTCCACTTCTTTACGAATTATTCTGACATGAACAATAAAGGAAATAATTAATGCCACGACAAGTATTATCTTAATTACCAAATAACTTCCATAGCTTGTCGCTAACAATAATTCTGGTTTTGATAACAATGAATGGGACTGGTATATTCCGGTTCCTATGAGAATAAGTAACGAGGGTACAGCTATTCTGTTAAATCTTCGACCAACTTTGATCATCATTTGTAACCGTTCCTCAATGGAGATTGGCATTTTTTTTAAAATGGGCGCAAGGACAACTCCAATAAATAATGAACCGCCTACCCAAACAGCTGTAGAAATTAGATGAATCCAAGTTATTATTGCATTTTCAAGGGGCAACGTTTCATGATTAGTTCAAATAGATATTATCTATTTGGATCTTGAGAACGTTTTTTAGTTGTTGACCTATTTTTATGAGTGATTTGGGACTTCAGAGCAAAGTTACAGTATATGCCGCAATAGCAGGATTGCTTGCAATGATGGGCGGTATTTTTTATTATGCAACTCTTGATAATCCACAATTAGAACAAGTTGAAATCGAATTACAAAGTGTGACACTCAAAGAAGTAGACAATATAGAAAACAGAGCGAAACTACAAGTAACTTTTCTAGTCAAAAATCCAAGCGAGAAGACCTTTACGGTTCCG
>JBFJMG010000024.1:0-10458 GCA_041634015.1 Nitrosopumilaceae archaeon | reverse complement strand
GGCCATAACCGCACCAAAGACAAGAATTGCCATTATTCCAATTAGTGATAATTTGTAGATTTTATTTGCCATTTTTTCTGCCTTTGTTTTGGGGATATTTATCGTTGATTTATTTCTTTTAAATCGTGAATGAGACAAGCTAAGGTACGAGATGTAAAAAAAGCCTACAGTTTGAATCCCAATAATTGGTGCAAAAACTGGATTATTGGAAAAGATGGATATTAAAATCCCAAGGATGCCGTAGATTCCAAAAAATATCTCTAAAAGAGTAGTCTTTGTGAACGGTAAATTGTATGCTTTACTTCTCCAATCATCATCCTTTTTTATTATTCCATATTTTGGGGTGCGTAAAAATTCATTACTCCTTCCAAACACAGCATCAAATACTGCAATAGTATTATTCACTGAAATGCCTGCATTGTACACCAACAAGGCGGGAAGAACCTTAGCCTTGGACTTCCAAGATTTTTGATAAAGACTATGAATTATTGCAATATACGCCCCCGGACCCATTGCAAGGTATGCCGCAATCGAAATAGCAGGAAGGAAACTAACCACGTAGAGATTGATGTTTGCAGCTAATAAGATAGGCAATGCAAGAAATTGAATTAACATTAAGGGATATACAATGTGCCTAGTCAGCTGGACAAAGGCCTGAATCTTTGCTTCTATTGCAACTTTTTTTCGTAAAGCAATTCCTCCAAGTAATTTTAATGCGCATTGGATGGAGCCTTTTGCCCACCGGAATTGTTGCCTTTTTGCAGCATTCATTTGGACAGGCAATTCGGCATCAACTACAATGTCTGGCAAAAATACACATTTCCATCCATTCATTTGAGCTCTGTAACTAAGATCTAAATCTTCGACTAGGGTGGCAGTGTGCCATCCTCCCGCATCTTCTATACATTTTCTTCTCCAGATGCCGGCAGTTCCGTTAAAATTCATAAAAAGGTGGGAATTACTTTTGGCTTTTTGCTCTATTAAGAAATGAAAATCAAGGCTTAGTGCTTGGGCCTGAGTAATAGCAGAATAATTTTCATTAACATGGCCCCATCTGCATTGGATAAGACCTATGTTAGGTTTGGTAAAATGCGGTATGGCCTTTTTTAAAAACCAGGTTGGAGGGATAAAGTCAGCATCAAAGATTGCCACAAGATCAGTGTCAGTACTTTTCATTGCGTGTTTTAGGGCACCTGCCTTGTACCCCTTTCTTGTACCACGTCTTACGTGTTCAATAAGGAATCCTTGTTTTTGATAATCATGCACAAGACTCCCGATGAGCTCGACTGTGTCGTCATCTGAATCATCAAGTACCATTATACGCATTTTTTCTTTGGGATATTCCATGGCGCAAACGGCATTAACAAGTCTAGCTGCAACATATTTTTCATTATACAAAGGCAACTGGATTGTTATTGTTGGAGCATCCATCTCGATTACCCCATTTACTTGATGCCTGCGCATTGATAAAAACGCAAGATAATAAAAATTACAGGTATAAGCAGTTATTAGAATTGCACAGATGATAAAGAGATCAAAAACGAACTGAGTAAAGGGATTAACGCCCATATCTACTAAGACCAAAAAGGAATCGCTATTTATACTTGCAAAAATTTTACTAGTCTTAATTTAGAACAATTATTTTTGTTCGTAAATTTTAATGGCCTTTGGTGGACATACGCCCTCACAAGCAAGGCAAAAAATGCAATCTGGTTCTTTTGACATCAAAGGTTTCTTTTCAGATGCAGGATTTCCTGGGGCATCAAACCATTCGTAAACAGATACAGGACACGCTTCAATACATGCACCATCTGCTACACAGATATCATAATCAACTGAAACAAATTCTCCCCAAATCCCCATTACTCCATTATCAGTTCCGACTCTACCCCATGTCTTAATTTGGTGTCCACCTGGTGCCGCATAGGGTGCACTTGGTGCCATCTTGGATTTGTAATCAACATCAATCGGTCCTGGTTTTACACCGCCTCCCTTCCATGCATTCGTAGCTTTTCCAGCAGCAGCGGCGGCTGGTTGTTCTTCTTTTTTGACAGGTAATGGTTTTGCATCGGGAACAATTTTTGCAAGTGGTGTCATTTCCTCCAGTTTAATAATCGCTGAATTTTCGGTAATTTTTTCTGATTTCATCATGCTTTCAATCATTTTGTCAGCAAGAATTGTATTTCGTAAAATGGTATCAATCATCATTTTTGCAAAGTGATCTGCCTTTTTTCTGTAATCTTTGACCCATTGAGGGTCACCAAATTTTTCGATTGGAAATATTTGATAAATAATATCAACGACCTCACCAGTGACAATTTCGACGGTAACGCTTAGTTCAACTTTTTCGTATCCTTTTGCATCAGGATCATCCATGTTTTGTTCGGTCCATTTGTAGGTAGCATATAGCCTATCTGCAAATGCATCCATCTCAAATGTTTTTTTGAGACCATCATGTATTGATTGTATTTCTAAAGGATCCTCAAGAGTAATTGGTAATCTGTATAATCCTAATTTGTATCCGTGCAAAGGATATACTCCTCTTTTGGCAGTAGGAGCTTCCATAGAGTATACACGATCTTTTAGAAGAAGTGACATCTACCAGTCTTATCGCGAGATTGTTTAAAAACCTTATCTAGTGACTGGTGAATAAACAAATCAAAAATGTCATTTTAAAAAAATTTTCATGGTTTAGTAGGATCTTTCAAAAAAATCAAAGAAATATTTTGACACTAGTACACCTTATAATTCAATCAAGACCAACTCTAAAACTATGATTTTTAAGGCCAACCTAGAATTTAGAACTGATTGAAATTAAGCAAAGTTGCAGTAGTAAGTAAATTCGGTTCAAGACAATCAGAAGAGGCGGCGCGAAAAGTCGCAAAAAAATTTCTAGCAAAAAAATCCAAAGTTTTTACAATTTCTCCCGTAAAAGTGGAGGGGGCAAAGCAAGTTGAAACTATAGAGGATCTCAAAAAAGAAAAACTGGATTTGGTGGTGACATTAGGTGGAGACGGGACAACCCTTCGCACCTTTCGAAATCTCCAAAATGAAACTCCAATCCTTACAATAAATGTAGGCGGAAACAGAGGCATTCTTTCAGAAATTACCTTAGGAGAAATTGACAAAGCAATAAAACAGATGCAAGAAGGAAAAATTTTTCTAGAAAAACGAATACGTGTTGTTGCATCTGTTGGGGGAAAAGAATTTCCTCCAGCACTAAATGAGATTTATATCAACAGAAAAAACTTAACGAAGACAGCAGAATTTGAGATAAGATTTCAAAATGATACTGTAAAGCAGAAAATGGATGGCGTTATTATCGCAACTCCTAGTGGATCAACAGGTCACTCATTTTCACTGGGAGGGCCGATATTGCATGAAAGCCTTGATGTTTTAATTATAACTCCAGTTGCCCCAGTTTTTAGATTAGAATCAATTGTTGTACCCGATGAAAAAATTGAGGTTATTTTTTCTCATGATTGTAATGTGGTTATGGACGCGCAAGTCGTAAAATCAGTCAGTGTGGAAGAACCAATAACCATAAAAAAATACAAAAAACCTGCGGTTTTTGTTAGATTAAAAAAACGTGGGCTAAGACAGATGAGCAAGCTTGGTTTTTAAAATTTTAGACGCAAGTGCATTTTATTCTGGAGTGCCTTTTAGATCAAATTCAGAATTCTATACAACATCTTTGATTTATGATGAGATAAAACATATTAAAAAAAATCAGGACGTCCTTGGATTATTACAGCAAACTGGAAGATTAAAAATTATGGAGCCAAATCCAAAAACGATACTAAGCGTGAGAAAAGCCGCAAAGGAAACAGGTGATTTTAATGAATTATCAGACCAAGATGTTTCGGTGCTGGCATTATGTCTAGATTTAAACGGAGAGATACTAACTGATGATTTTGCAATTTCAAATGTTGCAAAAAATCTTGGAATAAAAATATCCCCCATAATGACAGAGGGAATTAAGGATGTAGGAAGGTGGGTGTATTATTGTCGTGGATGTCACAAAAACTTTCAAAAAGGAAAAGAGTGTCCATTATGTGGAAATACCCTTGGAAGGAAATTACTCAAGGGGGAAGCCTCTGCCATACCACTCGACAAATGAGCCATCAAACAATCTAACCTCTTGAAATCCTGCCAACTTTAATTGATATAGTAAATTTGCTGCCCTATGGCCATGTTGACAGTAACAGACGATATTGGAATCTTTTGTAATTTTTCGTTCAGCAAAAAGATTTTCAAGAAATGAGGCATCTTGAAAAATTTTACCATTATTACCTAATCCATCTGTAAACGGAGTTAATATCGCATTAGGTAGATGCCCTGATGCAAATTCTGGAAACGATCTAGCATCCAGTATCACAAATTCATTTAGTTTTTCTTTTAGTTCGTTTGCTTCTATTCTCAATTTAGAATTAATTTTTGGTACAAACTTTGCAGGTTTTGCCAAAAAAGGTTTTCTTACGAATTCAATCTCTTTTGATAGTAACGATATATCAGTATCTAGTAGGCTGGTTTTCCTATGACCAAAATATTGCAAAGTCCATGCAATTCTAGAGGAGGATGGGTCCATGTAGCTTCCTCCCACTACAACGTGTTTTGTCTCATCAATTCCTAAGTGACTAAAAATCTGCTCTGCCTGTTTGTCTTCTGGTGCCAAGTTTGAGCCATACTTGTCTAACTTGATTAATTTTTCAACTGTAAGTGATTGTGCCTTTTTTGGATGTCCATACGAATATGCAATAGAGGGCCTAGTATCAATTAGTATTAGATTTGGATCATCGATGTTTTCGCTTAGATAATTGGCAGTAACTAACATCATAACCAAAAAATTTCTAAATTATTTAATCCTATGTTGTTTCCTGAAGTGTTTTTTGATTGGATTTTTTATGATGTTTGCTTTTTGACTCTAGCATTTGTTTTATTTTCTTTGCTCTTGATTCTCCCAAACCTTCAACTTTGGCAAGCTCTGCAGTGGTTGCGCTAAAAACTTGAAGTGGTGAGCCAAATTTTTTCAGCATTCGCGTTGCAAGTTTTTCTCCTATACCAGGCAAACTGCACAAGGATGAAAGTTGTTGCCGTTCCAAATCATTTGATTTTCGAATCTTTTTTAAGAATGGGCCTTGAGTTGTTTCCTTTCTTGAACACATCGAAATTAATAATTTTGCCGAATGCATCGCATTTGGTGCGGGAATTATTGGTATTTTAAAATCCAAAGCTACTGCAGATACTGCACCGTAAAAAATAAGCGGATTCTCTGTAAACTCCTCAATTTCATCCACATTACCCTCTATCAAAATAATTGGGAATTGAAAATTATTCTTTAATCTATTGCATTGATCATAAAGCCTACCATCAAAAACCGATGAAATAAAATCTCGAATACTTTTTCGCTCAACCACTGTTTCTGGCCCAACTATATAATCACCCACAAGAAGGGATTTCATCTCAATGTTGATACCAACTGATTTTAAGAGATCAGGGATGCCACTTTTTCTCTCCCGTTCATCAATAACAATTCTTAATTTTGATAATTGCATTACAGAGCATCCAATTAATTTGTTAATATCTTATTGGGATGATTCACTTGTTGTAGTTGGTTTAGAATCTGGTCTTGCATTTCCCTGAACCATTTGGTTAATTTTGGATTCTTGTTCCTGTAGGGTTTGTTTGAGTCGTTCCTCTTGTTTTGATAAAACTGTAGCCCTAGTGTTGGCTAATTCTTTTCTTTCCTCTAACTCATCAGTCAGGGTTTTTTTATTTGATTTTATTAAAATAGAGCCAGCATGTTTGTAGACTGCATCGTTTTCGGATATTTTTTGTAATTCTTCTAGGGCCTTTGCAGTTTCTAATTTTTCCATCTCTAATTGCTGTTTTTGAGATTGAATTGCCTGAAGATTCTGTTGGGATTGTTGTAGTTTCATCAATTGTTCTTGCAACCAGGGTGGGATTTGTTGGCCAGATGACATGTACAGAGAAACATTGATGTTTTTCTTATATCTTTACCGATTCGATCGAATCATTACTTGCTTGTACTAGTCGTAAAGTTGAGTTTATGTTTGCACGTAAATGAGTAATTTGTTTTGATTCAATTAAGATTTCAATTTGATCATTTAATTGAATTTGGGTTTTAGTTGGGTTTTCAGGATAAAATTTGTTGTCTGTTCTAAGAGAATCAAAAATTGCCTTGTTATTTTTTCCTGAATCTATTGAAATTTTTGCGCTAAAGTTTAACGTCATAGGCCGTTCCGGCAATTTTAAATCCACATTTTTTGCAACTCCAGATTCCGACGGCCTCTCTTCTAAATTTTTTTGAACCGCATTCAGGACATGTTCGTTTCTCCTTTAATTGTAAATGAACTTTGGTGAATTGTTTTCTTATCTTAATTCCATATCTTGCGCCAAGACCTTTTAGCGATTTCTTTTTTGCCATCTTATACACCACCGGGTTGGAATTTTTTAAGACTTTGCCTTATCTTTGAGCCTACGGAAACTGCTATCTCACCACATTTTTTTATCTGCTCAGCAGTAAAGCCGTCGTGTCCTCCTTTTTGAAGTGCGCAGATATTTCCATCTGAATTGGTTGTAATGGTAATGCGGGCATCTAAGATTGACCATTCATCAGAATTTGGGTCTACAATAATGTGTTCACCTATTCGTCCCATTGTCACTGATACTGGAATGGTTGTTATGGGCGGACTTGAAGTTACACCTTCAACTAAAACTGGTAAATCGTCTTTTATTTCCCATTTTGGAAGTTTGCATGAAAGAATTGCGGCAACTGACGCATAGGAGCATGCATCAAACAAATTACCATCATGATCTGTGACGCTATTATCAGAAAAAATTCCTACTACGGATTTATCCTTTAGTAAAACTAATTGCGATAAATCAACCATGCCACTCTCTCTAATTCCTCGGTCTACAACTCTTGCTAATTCAATGACATCTTCTCCTGGAGGTCCAGGCTCTGCATCTGGATGTGCTAAAGGTAGAATTTCTGCGGTGCAAATGAAAATTCCTTTTTCACCCATATCTGGAAACGGTTTGTCAGGTTGGACCTTTACACCTGTAACAACCTCTGTGTCTCCCAAACGTACTCTAGCTGAGCCATCAGCTTTTGGAATTACATTGGTTTCAATTGATAATTCCCTTGGTTCATCAAATGCCCGTCCGTCGGTTCTTGTTCCTTGTTGGAGCAAATCTAGAATTTTCTGATGTTTTAATTCATCAAGTATTGAATGTGAGACCATTATCCTTCCCCATTACCAAAATATTTTTCTTTTAATGCCTTTTTCTGAATTTCATAAACTAATTTACAGCCCTCAATTGCGGTGCTAACACATTTGTTATATTCATCAGGAGTCAAAACTCCATCTAATTGCAATAGTGTTACCTTTCCTAAATTGGGCATATAGCCAACTGGCATATCTGCTTGTCCAGCTTGATCCTCTTCATTATTTACATCTAAAATAACAGTGTCAGCTACTTTTCCCGCGGCTATAGCTGCAACCATGTCCCGCATTGGGATTCCTGCATCAGCAAGTGCAACCGAGGCTGCCGTTAATGCAGCACATCTAGTACCACCGTCGGCTTGCAGAATTTCCAGATAAATATCAATTACAGTACGTGGAAATTGCTCTAACATTACGGCAGGTTGAAGAGCTTCTTTGATAACTTTGGAAATTTCAATTTCACGTCTTGAAGGTGCTGGATTTTTTCGTTCTGTAACTGAAAATGGAGACATGTGATATCTACAGCGAATTATTCCTGTATCGGTGTTTGAGAGATGTTTTGGATGTACGTCTCGTGGGCCATAAACCCCAGCTAAAATTTTGTTATCACCAAATTCAATGTAGGCAGAGCCATCGGCATTTTTCAGTACTCCTGCCTTAATCATAATTCGTCGTGGTTCGTCTATTTTTCTTCCATCACAACGAATTCCATTTTCATCTAGTAATACAAGATTTGATTCTCTTCCACCCATTTTAATTACCTTTTTCTAACATTGATTTCACTTTATCTGTAAGATTTGCAACATGTGCTTCTTCTTCTACCATCTGAACCGCTTCTTTGGCCTTTATTAATCCATCCGGGTTTTCACATGAGATCACAACCCAGCCATTTTGTCCAATGGTAATTGTTGCACCTGTAGCATTTTCTATAGTCTGAATCATTGTTCCTTGTTTTCCTATTAATCTTGGGACTTTGCTTGGAGATATCTCTACTAGTTCGCCAGAATCGATTTTACCTAGTTCTCTATCTGCAACAGTAAGTAATGGGTCTCTAGTCCTATCAGAATTTGCTATTCTTGCAACGATAAGATCACCCTTGTCTAGCTTTGATGTTAATTCATCTGAATGTGCTGAAAAATCTCTTCCAAAGACATCCTGGGCTGGAAGAAATCCAGGATAAATGGAATTAATATCCACTTCCCAAGAAAGAGAAGAATGTGACTTTATCTTGCCAATTACAAGATCATTGATTTTTGGCATGTAGTTTCCAGTAAGAGAGATAACTTTAACAGAATCATCAAAAATCTCAGAAATTCCTATTGTGGAGGCAATTATTCTATTTCCATCCAGATAGACATTTTGTTCTGGTCTGTAAGGTCCTGTGGTTATTACATCGCCTGGAATTACATACTTTCGTTTAGCATTATTCATTATGAAATTACCTCAACTGTAGCAGTGCCTTTGGTTATTGAACCCAATCTATCTATCACTTTTGGCCTTGCTGCAGCCGGTATTTCAAGTATTGCTTTAAGCGAGCCATTATTTTGCCATTCTTCTTTTTTCAAAGTGCCAGTTGATTTTAGGACAGAATATGATTGTGATGCAAATTGAGCAGGAATAATAATTTCAAGGCTCAAGTTTTCAGATTTTAAGGGAATTATCGAACGAAGATTTTCTACAATTCCCTTAATTTGTTCATCTACATTTTTTTGAGGATCAATTGAGATTCTTGCATCTTTCATTGCCTGCTCAATTCTAAGAGGAGGATGAGGTAAATGCGATCTTGGATCAACATAGGTCTTGGCAATTGATTCAACAATTCTTTTTCGTTTTTCTTCAACCATTTTTCTTCTTTGATCAGTTGTAAGATTTAATTCTCCTTTTTGCAGAATTTTTTCTGCAATGATAATAGAATCCTCAGTTTTGAAAGCCTTTAGTAATTTTTCTGTAGAGGCTCGTGTTCCTTTACCTGAATCTGTGTAAATTTCGTCAGAAACAAGAACCGAGGAGATGTCTTTTTTCTTGCCTAGTTTGTAGTCGAGTGCTTGATCAGGTTTTACAAGAATCTCAAATTTTTCTCCCTCAAAGGAAAATCGAACTACGGTTACTTCGGTCATGTCAAAACGTTTAGGTAGGTTTGGTATTTATTTATACATAAAATCTCGCTAGATATTTATGGGGACTTTGAAGTTTTTTATCAAGACTTGTCTTCTTTGGAAATTGTAAATCAAGATAAACAAAAGATATCTGTTAGATTAAAAGGAATACCTATTCAATATGCAAATGCTCTAAGACGAATTTGCCTAAATGGGGTTCCAGTTTTTGCCATCGACACAATTGACATTATTGAAAATTCTTCTGTACTTCCTGATGAGGGACTTGCACATAGATTAGCACTAATTCCCCTCAAGACCGAACTTTCAAGATTTGTAGAACCATCCAAGTGTGAATGTAAAAGTGAAACTGGTTGCTCCAATTGTAGAGTCATGTTAGTTTTGGATTCAGGAGAGACAGATACGACTAAGACTGTTCTATCATCGGATTTAATCTCTGAAGACGAAGATGTAAAACCAATCTCAGATAAAATTCCAATAGTTAATCTTGCTCCAGGACAGCGAGTTAAATTAGAGGCATATGCTCGGCTTGGTCGTGGCAGCGAACATGCCAAATGGAATTCTTCAAACATATCAATACTAACAGATAGTGAAAAAGATGGTGAGAGTCTGCTTACAGTAGAATCAACTGGCGCATTACCCCCTGCACAAATTCTTCTTTCAGGTGTGGAGGAATTATCAACTAGACTTGACCAGTTTAAAACGGTACTAGAAGAAATTAAAACAAAATAAGCATAGACATTATATTTGGGAATTTGAGGTCTTTAATCAAATGTCAAACCAATTACTCTTTCAGACCATAAATGAGCTAAAAAAAGCTGGAAATAAGAACAAAGCACCTATTTGGTCAAAACTTGCTAAAATGGCAACAAAGCCATCATCAGCAAAAAGAACAGTCAACATCAATAGGATTAATCAAATAACAAAAGACAATGACGTAGTGGTTTTCCCAGGAAAAGTTCTAGGAACCGGTAATGTTTCTCATAAAATTACTATATCCTCATATTCGATATCAAATTCTGCAGCACAAAAAATTCTTGACGCAGGAGGAAAGATAATTAATTTCTCAGAGATGATTCAGATATCACCAACTG
>JBFJMG010000023.1:0-10478 GCA_041634015.1 Nitrosopumilaceae archaeon | reverse complement strand
TTGAAGTATTTCAGGCGGGACTGCACTTTGATCTAAATCGATATCTGGCAATATTCTTCTAAGAGATCTCATAGCAGCTTCTTTTGCCAATACCTCCAAGTCTGCTCCTACAAATCCATGAGTAATCTTTGATAATTGTTTGAGGTCAACTTTTTCATCTAATGGCATTCCACGTGTATGGATGTTGAGAACTTGGAGGCGGCCCTCAGTATCTGGGATTCCAATTTCGATTTCTCTATCAAATCTTCCAGGTCGTCTTAGGGCTGGATCTAATGAATCTGGTCTATTTGTTGCAGCAATTACTACAACCTTGCCACGACTTTTCATTCCATCCATAAGAGTAAGTAGTTGAGATACAATTCTTTTCTCAACTTCGCCGCTTACCTCCTCTCGTTTTGGAGCTATGGAATCAATTTCATCAATAAAGATTATGCTAGGTGCATTTTCCTCGGCCTGTTTGAAAATGTCTCGAATTCTTTCTTCACTTTCTCCATAAAACTTACCCATGATTTCTGGACCGCTTAGTGAGGTAAAATTGGCGTTAGTTTCACCTGCAACTGCTTTTGCTAACAAAGTCTTTCCAGTTCCAGGAGGACCATATAACAAAACACCCTTTGGAGCTTCAACCCCAATTTTTTCAAATAATTCGGGGTGTCGCATAGGTAATTCAACCATTTCACGAATTTTTTGTATCTCATTTTTCAAACCGCCAAGATCATCGTAAGTAATTCTAGGAATCGAAGCGTCTACTGCTTTAGTCATATTTCCAAGCTTGAAAATTGTATTTTCGGTTACTATTACTGGTTTATTTGGTTTGGTACTTGTTACGATAAATTGTATTTTTCCTCCCATTTGAGTGGGTAGTATTATTGAATCATGAATTGTGAAAACATGGTTAAGATAATTATGAATCATTACCTGATGTAATTGGTCTTCATCGATAGCTAATTTTTCAGTTGGAGATAAAATAATTTGGTCTGCATCAGCAGCCTCTACAGTTTTTACATTTATCTTATCACCAATTCCTGCGCCTATATTATGACGAGTTAATCCGTCTATACGGATAAAACCTGTTCCATAATCTTCTGTGGAACTAGGCCAAAGTTTAACATGTGTTTTTTTATTATACGTTAATTCTAAGATTTGTCCGGTCTCCCAATTATTTTCTTCTACAATTTTTGGGTCCACAACTGCCCTACCCTTTCCGACATGGTGTTGGGGGACATCATTAATTTTCAGTTCAATTTCATTCATATTAAATCACCAAAAAAAAGGAGGTTTATTGAACCTCCACCCTTTTACCTGATGGTTTTTCCTCTTTTTGTAGCTTGAAAGTTAATTCAAGAATTCCGTTTTTGTATGATGCCTTTGCCGAATTCTCATCCACTTTGTGTTTGAGAGGAACTTTAACATGATATTTTTTCTCCCCATGTTCGGCGTCAATTTTTGCATATTTGCCTTCCACAAGTACGTTAATGTCTGATTTGTCAACACCAGGCATTTCAGCAACGAGTTTGACTAATCCCTCTTTTTCATCAAGTATTGTATCAACTAGTGGTTCTCTACTTTCTGCAGTTGGGAGTAATCCAGGTTTTACGTTGCCATACTCTTTTACTACGGGCTTTCCATCCGGACCAATGGTCATTGTATAACCATAATAAAATGGACCAGAAGCTGTTCCCGTATTTTTTGCCTCTTCAAAAATCTCATCTAGGTCAACAAATGATCTAGACATTCTTTTGAAAAGCCTATCAAATTCATCGTCGAAGAACATTGTCATATTCACCTATACTATGTAATATATATTACATTATATAAATATTTCTGTAAAAAGAACAGAATTTTACATAAAACTATTATAAATGACATCCTATATGTTTTTTATGCGTAGATCACTCCTTTCAGTTCCCGAAGCTGTTCGTGAAATAATCACTAGGAACCGGTCAATCTATGACTGTATGAAGATGGATATCATTAACTATACCGCATTGGCTGTAAAAATCCAACCTGAAATAGAGAGGACTTTGGGTGGGCCGGTAAATCTCAATACTGTTGTAGTAGCCATAAAACGCTATGCAGATTCCTTCGAAGATAAAAAAGATGTAAAAGAAGAATCTGTGTTAAAAGACGCAAGATTATCTTTAACCGATGGGATAATTGATATCAAGATTTCAGCGAGTGATCTAAAAGATAAGAACACAGCAAACCTCTTAGAAAAGTTCGCGCAAATAACTCCTGATTATGAATTTTTTAGATTGTCTGATTCTTTTCGATTTTTGACTGAAGATCTAGTAGACATTAGAAGGTTGTTTGAGTCATTTCCGGACCAGAAGAATTTTTTTAGCACCGGACTAGCAAAGATAAAGATTTCAATCCCAAGAGAACAGAACAGATCCGACCTTGTTTCTTATGTTGCCGAGGTACTTCATGAAAATGGAATCGAATTGGTTAATGCTTTCTTTAGTCAGGACAGTATAAGTATAGTCTTAAAAGAAAAAGATGCAGCTAGGGCCTATGAGATACTTCGTTCCCAGATCGCAAGATAAAGATTTTATCAGATTTTTGGAAATTTTTGCAGAATAATTAATGGCTTTTATTCTTTTTTGAATTTTTTGGAAAGCCATTTATGATCCCTTTTGGGGCTTCCAATTATGAGCCTAAATGTGGCCGTAATAATCAAGTTAGAACCAGATTTCTCAGAAGGCAATGTAAGTTATAATCCGGATGGCACATTAAACAGAGCTGAGACTAAAAATACTTTGGGGCCACACAGTGCAATCGCTGCAGAAGCTGCGTTTTATTCCAAGGTAAAGTATGGGGCCAAAGTTTCAATCGGGACCATGGGCCCTCCTATTGCAGATATTGCTCTTGAGATGGCCCAAGAAGTCAGTGATGCAGAAGAACTCCATCTTTATAGTGATAGATTATTCGCAGGTGCATGTACCTTGGCAACAGCTGAAGTGTTAAGAGCCGGTATAGAAAAAATGGAGAACAAACCTGATATCGTTTTTTCTGGTCACCGAGCCTCCGATGGTGAAACTGGTCAGACTGGACCTCAAACTGCGTGGAAATTAGGATATACCTTCCTTGGAAATGTACTAAGCTATGATGTAGATCTGGAAAAACGTACAGTCATTGCAAAAAGATTAGTAAATTTGCAAGGGGTAGGTAAAACAATTGAGACAATTGAGGCACCATTACCTGTATTCATTTCAATAGACCCATCATTCAAGTCACATTATAAGACAGTTTCAGAAAGATTAGCATTTCAAAAATATCAAAAAGAGGCAAAAGAACGTGCTAAAGATTACAAAAAATATTACAAAGTATTCAATGTGGAGCAATTAGGGGTCGACCCAACACTAGTTGGTCTTCCGGGTTCACCAACCATAGTTTACAAAGTTGAACGAGTTCCAAAAAGTACAGCTACGAGAAAAGTAGAGATTGTAGACGGTTCAGATCATGAGGAAATTAAAAAAGTGGTTGTTAAAATGAGGGAAGCATTATCTGCGATGGTGATTAAATGACTGAGAAGTATAGACATCTCTTTGTTATAATGGAGATTGATAATGGAAAATTTGTTCCGGTAAGTTTGGAGATGTTGGGTGAGGCAAGAAGATTAATGGATATTTTTAATAAAAAATACTCTTCAAACGAAAAAGTAGTTGCGGTGCTACTTGGAGATAATGTAAAAGATATTGCAAAGGTTCCCATTGAGTATGGAGCAGATACCGTAATTATTGCACAACATCCAGAATTAAAAGACCTAAGAAATACTATCCATACGAAAGTAATTAGTCAAATTGTACAAGACACCAATCTGCAGAATCAAATTGAGGAGGAATATGCAGGTGATGTAAAAAAACCAAGGTACATGTTTTTTGGTGCAGACAGTATAGGCAGACATCTATCATCAACTGTTTTAGC
This sequence comes from Nitrosopumilaceae archaeon, assembly GCA_041634015.1. Classification (GTDB taxonomy): domain Archaea; phylum Thermoproteota; class Nitrososphaeria; order Nitrososphaerales; family Nitrosopumilaceae; genus JBFJMG01. The sequence continues at coordinate 6,551 of JBFJMG010000023.1, read as the reverse complement.
AGAAATTGATTCAGGGCTTGCTTCTGATATCAATCAATTAGTAATTAGTGATTTGAAAATAACTCACCAGCAAAAAACAGCTGGTAAGCCAATCATGTATGATAAAACATTAGAGATGTATAGGCCAGATTTTTCCGGTTTTCTTTGGACAACGATATTGTGTTTAGATAACAAAAATCCAAAATTTGAACGGGATTATCATCCACAAGCATGCAGTATTATTCCAGGAGTTTTTGAGCCAACGAAGCCAGATAATTTAAGACAAGGAAAAATAATTGAATTTGTTCCTAAAATTGATGAAAATGATTTACGAATTAAAATTCTAAAAAGAGAGACAATAAAAAGTGAGGTGGATTTTGATGCTTACAAAACAATAGTGAGTTTTGGTAGAGGAATAAAATCTGACCCTGAGAACAATATTAAATTAATTGAGGACCTTGCAAATAATCTTGAAGCAGGAATCGGTATTACTTTGCCGATCTCAAAGAAGCCTTTTACAGTAAGTCAGAAGCTAGAATCTACCTACATGATACCTGATAGGGTTATTGGAACAAGTGGAAGTAGGACAGGACCACTTCTTTATGTTGCAGCTGGAATTAGTGGGGCCATGCAGCATGTTTGGGGTATGCAAGATTCTGGTTTCGTAGTAGCAATTAATCCAGATGAGAATGCTCCAATAAAGGACGAATGTGATATCTTCATTAAGGGTAGAATGGAAGATGTAATCCCTTTATTGATTGAGGAATTGAAAAAAGAGAAACAGGTGGCACAGGCCTAGGTGAAATAATTTGGAAAAATATGATGTTGCAATTGTAGGTGGTGGATCTACTGGCTTAGCTGCCCTAAAACGACTTTCGAATCTTGGAAAACAGGCAATTCTTTTAGAGGCTGGGTCAAATATTGGATCAAAAAACATTTCAGGCGGCATTCTTTATTCAAAGAATCCAAAAAAAGGCAAAGTAAACAACGTAGAAGATATCTATGAAAATTTTATTTCAGAGGCCCCATTTGAGAGAAAAATTACCAGTTACCAATTACATGCCACCTCAAAAAACAAAGTTTTCTCAATGGATCTTACAAAGGCCCATGAATATCAGGCAAATTTTGGATATTCAGTTTTACTAAACAAACTCACTACATGGTTTGCAAAAAGTGCATTGGAGAGTGCAGAAAAATGTGGGGGTGGAATTGTACCCGGTGTACATGTTAACTCTCTTAAATGGGATGAAAAAACTGGGGCCACTATAGTTCAAACTGATGAATTAGATGAATTTGAAGTAAAAGCTGTAATTGCAGCCGATGGGGTAAATTCTGAATTAGCAGATATTACAGGTGCAAGACAAAAATTCAATCCAAATCAACTTTATCAAGGAGTCAAGGTAGTCATCAAACTCCCTGAAGAAGTAATAAACGAAAAATTTGGCGTAACGTCTGAGGAAGGAGTAGCCCACCTGTTTGCAGGAGATGTTACTTTAAACCATATTGGAGGTGGATTCCTTTACACTAATCAAAATACCATTTCTTTAGGAGCTGTATATCACTTTGATACACTTTTAGAAAAACCAAATCAACCTCATGAAAATATCGATGCCCTATTGAAAAATTCGTTTATTAACGAGATGATAAAAGATGTCGTTCCAATTAAACCAGAGATAGACAAAGGTCTTCCTCAGGAAGAACAACTTCGTATAAAGTTTGGTGTTGCAAAATTAATTAAAACTTGGTATGAATTAAGAGATGCCTATTTATCAAAATCTGGAAGAGATGTGTTAATCAAAGGTGGAAAATATGAAACTGCTGAACAGATTAAGAAAAAATTAGATTCGATAACTGATCAGATGACGCAAAAATATGGTGTAACCTTTGGAACCGATTATGTAGAAGTAGAATATTCAACCAAGCTAGTACCAGATGGCAAACGTTGTAGAATGAAAAAACCATTCAAGAAAAATGTTCTTTTTGTTGGAGATGCAGCAGGTAGAGGAATTTTCATTGGTCCACGAATTGAAGGTCTTAATGTGGGAATTGATGATGCGGTAAGAGCAGCAGATGCAGTAGCAAGAGCCATTGATAAGAATAATTTCTCAAATGACTATCTTGGAGAATATTACACTCAATCAGTTGAGGAAAGCCCATATACAACAGATATGAAAGAAATTGACAAAGATTATTTGAAAATTTTCCTTGATGCAGCAAAGGAAGTTCCTTCAGATATTATCAGTGCTAAATATGGAACCATTATGAAATTAATGTCCAGTGGAACTTTGAGGGGGATTGCCATAAAGGTTGCAAATATCTTAGGATATGAGAGATTATTACCAATGGTCGAATCAGAAGAAACCTACGTTAAAGTTCCAATTGAGTTAGCCGAGAGATTAGGAGAGGAGTTTGAATCAAGTTATTCTCCAACCATACCATCCCTTGCTGACCGCGTAGCCAAATTATCTTATAATGATGATGGAGTTTCACATATCAAAGTTCTAAAACCTGAAAGTCAGTTTATGAAAAATATGATAACCCTTTGCCCCACAAAATGCTATAGTGAAGAGAATGGAAAAGTTCTGATCCAACACGAAGGATGTATTGAATGTGGAACTTGTTCACAAGAGACAGACTGGAAACACCCTAGTGGAGAAAAGGGTATTCATTTTCAATTTGGATAATTCCTTAAAGGATAACTATTGAAAAGTCTAGACAGTAATTTTTACACTCTTTAGTTCTTCATATACTTGTCGCATTTTTATGTAATAGCTTTCAATTTGGGGTGGAATAATAGAGTAAGCAATGTAAAAATCCTCAGCCTCCTGAAGGTACCGGCTAATTTTTTCATTGGATTGTATTTGAGCGATAAACCTCATATTGTTAATTCGATCTGCAAGTTTTATTATCTTTACATCGTATTGGGAATTTGATAAAGTGCTACAATAATCCATAAATCTATTTATTTTTCGTTGCTCATCATTTTCACCAAAATAATTTTCTAGAGGTTTTGTTTTTAGTGTCATAGCTACGTTGTAAACATAATCACTGAATCTGTGTTTAAAATAGGCATCAAAACCATATGATTTTGATGCATAAAGATCTAAAATTCTTTCATTATCTTCCATAACGTCGTGTAAAATTGCCGATGTAATTTGTAAGGTTGTTAAGAGTTTGTTTGTAGATTGATAATGTTGGATAACATCCAAAGTGACAGGGTAAATGTGAGTTTCTAAAAATGATGAAGAACCATCCTCCCTTTTAATATCAGAATGGACTTCTTCTGCAGTTTCGATAGCAGATTCTACTAGAGAATCTATTCGTATTTTGGCTTCATTTTCGATATAAGAAATTAATTCATCTTTAGTTATAGAATTCATTTTCATAGAGTTAGATAGGCAAACTCATTTAAATTTCTGATCCTTATTTTGGAATATTCTTAAGAAATGAATTTTGAAAATTTTAAGGTTGATCTAATTTTTTTAAAAACAACAACTGGTACAACAAAATATAATCCAACGTTTACCAAAATTATTGAAACTCCATAGAAAATTATTTCTTGCTCAGAATCTATATCAGAATATTTTAGAAGAGACAAAGTCGTTAGCAATGGGGTAATTGAGATTTTTATTGATTCTTTTAAGAATGGATTTTGCCTTTCAAGATCTGCTATTGCCGGTGAGAATGAATAATAGATCTTGTTGAATCCCTCAATAAAGGCACTTCCAGACTCGGTTCTTAGTATTGTATTATCACGCAATTCTCTTAATTCTTGAATTTGATTTGATAATTCTGATCCATATGCTGCAGTTGCAATTAGGCATCCACCACCATTTTCCGAATCGGTCTCATTTGATTTGGTTTGTTCATTAAGAATGGTAAACGAGTTCAATGCCTGCACAAAATTTTCGTAGAAATTTGGATAGTTTTCAAGAGAATTAGAATATGTAAAAGTATAGAATTTTTCGGGGGTAGCAATTATGACTTCTTGAAATTGTACATCTGTGGTAGCATTTTGTCGTTCAAAAACGCCAACTGCATTTGTTATGTAAGCGTCTTTTCCGTTGAGTTTTGTTTTTTCCTCTGAATAAATTTCTAGTTGACCAGATTCTACTGCAGGTCTAGTTATTTCCCGTGATTGTGCTACTTTATCTTCTAATGTTTTATCATCATTGTAGACTATTGTAAGTGAGATGGAAGGATTAATTCCACCTACCGATGGTCCAACGGCTACTATATCTGGGATTCCAGCACTTGTTTTTCTTGGTTCTTGAAGTACCCAACCTTCAGGGGCTTCAAAAGAAACTCCAAGTTTTTTGTTTGTGTATACACCTTCTGATGTTTCTCCAATTCCTAGCTCAACATCTGTTCGTAAGGGTTCATCAAAATCTAAAAGGTCTGGAATTTGGTTTTTAACTAAAACCTCAGTTTTGATAATTTCAGTAGTAGCCCATTTGAAAGGAAGATCTGTTGCATCTGTATCTAGTGTTGCAATTGCATCAAGCGTATCATAACTTTCTTGAGTAACTAGTCGCCCAAAAACCGTATATTGACCATCTAAAAAGTTGGAATTTTTGTGAACGATGAAGAATTGAGAACTTGCACTATCAGGATGATTGGAGCGGGCCATTGAGACGATTCCTCGTTGATGCGCAATTGAATTGAATTCTGCTTGAATATTATAACCGGCATCCCCCGTACCCCATTGATTAAATGATTGATATGCTCCTGGTTTTGTTAATGGATCTCCTCCTTGAATCATAAATCCATCAATTACACGATGAAAAACGGTTCGGTTGTAAAATCCTGATTCGGCTAGCTTCAGAAAATTATCTACTGTTTTAGGAGCATCCTCAGGAAATAGTTCTATGACTAGTTTTCCGTGGTTTTTTGTGTGAAAAACCACTACTTTTTCTTCGTCAGCCAAAGCCAGATTCGAAAAATTTACCAATAAGAAACTGATGCCCATTAAGACAAAAAATAACTTTAGATGCAACTTAATTTTTTCAAATAAAACCCAAATGTAAAGATTAAGATTTACAATTGATGCTTGAGATTATAAACTAACTAAATCACAATAGAATAATGAGAAAGATCATTTTATTCATTGCATCAAGTTTAGACGGTTTTATTGCAAGGGAAAGTGGAGATATTGATTGGCTCCCAAAAAATACGGATTCGGGGTATAATGATTTTTACAAATCTATAGACACAGTGATTATGGGTAAAAAAACCTACAAGCAAGTCCTAACTTTTGGAGATTACCCCTACAAAGACAAGAAATCCTATGTCTTTACTAGAAACAATGATCTCACAAAAGACGAGAACATACAGTTTGTACATGATATCAATAAATTTGTAAAAGAAATTGTATCAAAGTCAGGACCGGATATTTGGTTGGTTGGAGGGATGGAAATAATTTCTGAATTTGTAAATCTTGGTTTTATTAATGAAATTATAATATCAATTATTCCCGTTGTCCTAGGTAAGGGAATTCCCTTGTTCAAGAACATACAAAAAGAGATAAAAGTTGAATTAGTAAAAACAACTGACTATGGAGGATTAGTTGAGTTACATTACAAAATATTGAACTAAATCCCTAATAATTTAGCCTCGAATTATATCCTCAAACATTGGTTTTTATGATCTCGATAAAATTTTTCGTTAATGGATCCAGATGAACGAATTGTCGCTCATGTAGTCTCAGTTTGGAGAGAGGCAAAAAAATTTTGGCATATTGGTGGTCGTGAAGGGATGCTAATTTTGACTAACAAGCATTTGATGTTTGTAATTAAAACCGAAGCCAAAATGAAGTGGTGGCAAGCAATAACACAACGTCAGTTCATTAATTTTGCAAAATCAAAAAACACGATGATCACCTACGATGGATACGATGAAAAAAATTTAATGATAGATATGGAAAATAAGCAAAACATGGAGCTAGCTTTTGATGATATATTAAAAATTGACCATGAGGAACCTGTATGGGGTAGCGTAATTAATTTAGAATATGCAGAAGATGGTAAAAAAAAGAGATATAGATTTTCAGTGGTAAGAGATTGGGTCAAATATCCAGCAAAAGAACCAATGAAATATCTAAAAGTCGATTGGGAACCATTTGTTCAGTACATTAAAGATAGACAAAGAGTAAAGGAGTAATCATTGCCAAAAGTTTTTGCAGTGGGTGTAGGTCCAGGTTCCCCAAAATATGTTACAGGAATTGTAAAAGAGATTATCAAAAATTGTGATATTGTGATTGGATACAAATACACAATTCAAACGATTCAAGATTTGTTGAATGGTAAAGAAGTTTATGAGATTACAATGAAAAACCAAGAAGAAATCTATCAAAAATTTAAAGAAAACTTACAGGATAAAACTTTGGTTGTACCATTTACTGGTGATGTTAATTTCTCAGAGTCCGAGGTTGTAGATAGATTAATTGAGATTTTTGGAGACGTTACAATTATTCCAGGTATTAGCTCAATTCAAGTCGCTGCATCAAAATCCAAAGTGCCACTTGATAAATCCAAGGTCATCACAATGCACATTAGCACTTCAATTGAAGAAGA
>JBFJMG010000022.1:0-10538 GCA_041634015.1 Nitrosopumilaceae archaeon | reverse complement strand
TTTCCTGGTTTGCTCATAAGGAAAATTATCAATACTTTATTTTTAGGATTGCGAATTGTGATGTGCCTTATATGGGTAAAAGGGCTATTCTGTAAAGTTGGTAGGAAAAGAAGCAATTCTTTATGAAAAATTACCGGATGACAAAGTTCGTTGTACCGCATGCGCCAGATATTGTGAAATTGGAAAAAATCAGATTGGCCTTTGTGGGATACGAGGAAACGAAAATGGAAAATTAAATCTATTTGTTTATGGTAAAGTTATCGCAGGACATGTTGATCCTGTTGAAAAAAAACCTGTTACGCACTATCATCCAGGCTCCAAGGTTTTTTCAATTGCAACTACCGGTTGCAATTGGCTTTGCAAGTATTGCCAAAATCACGATATTAGTCAGAGAAGAAAGGTAGAAGGTCAGGATATGACTCCTGAGCAAGTTGTAAAAACTACACTTGATTATCAGGCAGATGGTATTGCCTATACCTATAATCAGCCATCAATTTTTATTGAATTTGCAAGAGATTGCGGGGTTTTAGCACGAAAAAAAGGATTGTACAATGTGTTTGTCTCAAATGGATATGATACTCCTGAAACCGTAAAGATGATGGGAGAGTTTTTGGATTGCATCACAGTTGATTTTAAGGGAAGTGCCGAACCCGACTTTACAAGAAAGTATATTGGTGTTCCAGATCCAAAACCAATCTTTGATACTCTTTTAGAAATAAGAGACAAAACAAAAATTCATGTCGAAATAACGGATTTGGTTGTTCCAGAAGTTGGGGACAAGTTAGAATATGCAAAGAAACTCTCAAAATTTATTTACGATGAGTTTGGTCCTGAGATGCCAATTCATTTTTTGAGGTTCCATCCAGATTATAAAATGATGGAGTTTCCCTCAACGCCGGTCAAAACGCTTGAAAAACATGTAGAGATTGCAAAAAAAGAAGGTCTAAAGTATGTATATGTGGGAAACGTACCTGGACATCCCTTAGAGCATACCTACTGTCCTGAGTGTAATAATATTGCAATCAAGAGATTTGGTTTTAACATTGAACAATGGAATCTGACAGAAAAAAATCGATGTAAATTTTGTGACAATCCAATTCCTATTGTTGGTTCTTTATCCAAGAATTACAGAAAAGAAAGATTTCAGTTCGTATCCTAAGTGGCTATTGCTCTAACAGGCGAGCCTGTAGCGTCTTTTAGTTTTAGTGGAAGTACAATTAATTCAAATGAGTTGGAGTCTATTTTATCTAAATTAGTCAAGTTCTCAACGATTAGAATATTATTTTTTGAAAAAAGATGATGGATTGGAAATTTAGATTCACTTCCTACATCAATGTTAGGCGAATCAATACCAACTAGATTTGTTTTTTTTGTGATAAGGTATTTTGCAGCAGATATGGATAAGCCTGGATTCTTCTCAAAATAGAAACTTTGTTGGAAATTTTCTTGCCATCCCGTCTCAAAAATTATAGTCGATTCATTTGGTATTTGTCCATTTACTTTCTCAAAGAGAAGTAGATCTTTTTTTGTTATTAGTTGGTTCGAAGTTTTTTTTAATTTGATTAGTATGGCTTTTCTGATTAGTCTATTAGGATGAATCTGATGAATCTTTAGTCCATTTTCCACAAAATGAAATGGTGCATCAATATGTGTCCCCGTATGAGAGCTAAAGAAAAGAAGTTCTAGATTATATCCCTCGGTTTTAATTTTAGACCAGGAAATGAACTGGGGCTTTGGTGATCCAGGAAAGCTAGGTAAATCTGATGAGATTGTTAGTGTGAGATCAATTGGTTTCATGATAATGATTTTTTCATGTAATTTATCAGTCTTTGAGTTCTCTCAAAGATTAAATACCATTTTATGAAAGCGGAGTTGTTGCCTACTGCATATGTTCTAATAAATTCAGATCTTGGTTCTGATTCAGGTATTGTCTCAGAAGTAAAAAAGATCCTAGAGGGCGGAGACATTGACTATGAGGTTCAGGGAGTTTATGGAGTTTATGATATTATTTTGAAACTATCTGCAAATAATGCAGATGATCTAAGATCAGTTATTACCGATAAAATAAGAAAGATTAGCAAAGTCCAATCTACTCTTACAATGATGGTAATAGAAGAACAAGAAAATCTATAGAGATCTTATTGCTTTGATCACTTTTTCAATCTGATCCTCAGTATTGAAAAAGTGTGGAGATGCTCGTACTAGTTTGTGAGTAATGATTTCTCGAACTGCAAGAATTATACCTTGTTTTTCAAGTTTTTTCACAATTTCCTCTGGCTCAAATCCCCTTATGTTAAATGAAACTATACTTGTTCTGTCTTTTTCATCTGTTGGTCCATAGATAGTAATGTCTTGCATAGAGGATAGTCCATCTCGTAATTGATTTGCAAGTGCAATGACTTTGTCTCGAATATTTTGTAGTCCGTACTTGAGAAGATAGTTTGCCGAAACCTCGAGTCCTTTCATACCAACATAATTTCTAAATCCGGTCTGAAATCTTTCTGGAACATCTTTGAATGCAAGTTTGTCGTTATCATAAATCATAGCTGACTCTCCTCCTATGTCTGTTGGAGTTAGTAGATCACTAGAGCTTTTTTTGCAATAAAATAGTCCCGTACCCATTGGGCCGCATAGCCACTTTGATCCGTTAAAGGCCATAAAATCACATTTCACAGATTTGACATCAAAATTTCCAATGCAGCCAATTGTTTGGGCTGAATCCAAAAAGTAAGGAATGTTTTTCTCTGAAAGAATTTTCCCCACCTCCTTTATTGGCAATATTGCTCCAGTATTGTACAACGCATGAGATAAAGCGACTAGCTTGGTATTCTCATCAAGATAACTTTCTAATTCATGAAGATCAAAAAATCCATTGTCATCTATTTTTAGATTTTTAATTTGTACTTTTTTGGATAGGTTCAACCAGGGATAGTAATTGGCATGATGTTCATGAGATTCTCCCCGAATTATTATGTTAGAGTTTTCCCCAAAGGATAATCCATTAGAGACAGCGTTTACTCCATCGGTAGTACTTTGAGTGAGAACAATTTCTTCAGGTTGACAATTAATTATTTTTGAAATTACTGTCCTTGTGTTTCGTAGGTTCGAATTAACAAAATCATCTGAATCTAATGAATCTGGTCCAATTGCATTGTAATCTAGTAAAAATTCATTCATTGCCTGAATACTTGGGGTGGGCATTAAAGAGACAGAGGCATTATTTAGGTAGATTTTTTCTCCTGAAAGAAAATCCTTTGAACAATCTTGACCTAAATTCATTATTATATCAGGTAGAGACTTGATTTCCGTTGGATAAAAATCATAATAATGAATTACAATTAAGAATAAAAGAATTAGAAAAAAAATTTGAAATAAATAATATTAATGGTTTGATTGCAAAAGAGCCTTTTGACAAAGCGGGTTTTCTAGAAAAATTAATTCAAAGCATAACAATACCAATAATTTATCTCGATTTTGATCTTTTATACAGTGGATATGTAAAATCAGAAATGTTAACAAAGAAAGAAAATGTTTTCTTGTATTCTGCAACAAAAGAAACCTGGAAAAATAATTTTAAGGATATTTTATCCAAAGTATCAAAGGAAAGATACCTAGTAATTATAGATTCTTTAACAGGTTTTCATAATTTGTTAAATCAAAAAGACTCTGGCAGATTGATAGACTCCTATCTAATGCTGTTGGGTTGTGTTGCAAGGGAATCTGATTCAATTGTTTTGTTTATCGGTGTGGCAAGAAAAAAAGAAGAAAACTGGGTATTGATTCCAACAGGTAGACATGTTGTTGATTCGCAGAAAGTTTCAAAATTTCTGCTTTCCAAAAAAAATTCGGAATTTTTTGTGGAGTTTCTTTCTAAAAATTCTGATTCGTAATTCATGTTATTCTAATCTTATAGAATGTGAGATCCGATCAGTTTTTTGAAACTGCGTTATAAAATTCGCAAACGGCGTTATAAAATGGATTTTTTAAGTAAGTTATATTAAGATCCGCAGACAAAAAACATTCGTAATGCCAGTAGCAATTTTACCAGACATCGGTGAACAAATGTGCATTGGATGCGCACTATGCGTTGAGATTTGTACAACTTTGGGACCAGATGTTCTTAGAGTAAAACCAGTCGAAGGCTGGAAGAGAGGTAAAGCATTCGTATTTTATCCAGAGAGATGTATCTCTGATGGTGCATGCATCGGTGTATGCCCAACAAAAGCAATCTTTTGGATGAGACCAATGGACTTTACTGTAGGACAACCAGTCCCACTCTACAAGAACTCAGTCTTCGTCAAAGGATGGACTGAACTAGTAGACTAGATTAGTTTCATCAATTTAATTTCTTTTTAATTTTTATATAACTACACAGGAGTTGCCGGTTTGGTAACTCTTTTTGGGCCTCGCTTCATCCAGACAATTAATACTACAAGAAGTGCAACAGGAATTAAAATAATTAAGACGGCAAGCTCATAGTAAAACTCGAGTCTTTGTGCTGGTTTTATATGGTATACTTCATGTGTGGTTTTTTCTGGATTTTCATATACTACAGCAGTAAAATCCACAGAACGTTGAGCTTTTTGTAAATTCCTGCCTCCAACCGTTGTTGATTCCTCAGTCAAGATTGCAGATGATTCAATTCCTGAAATCCTAATTATTATCGAGCCTTCTTTCTCAAAGACAAAATTTCTAAAATCCCCACCAATTTGATTTACTCCAGTGTCTTTAAAAATTTCTTGTCCGTTTTGAAATATTGTAATGTCATATTGCATTTTTGCCAAATTAGAATTAGTCTGAGGATCATAAAATTGGTAAATGAATTTTATGAGTTCATGTGTTTTAATTACATGAGGTTCCCAAGTAAGGTTAACTTCAATTGCTTTATCAGGAGTATAAGCTGCTAATGGAAATTCTAATTTTTGGCCTGTGGCATCATGAGGATAGTCTGGAATAAGTTTCTCAACTACAACTATTCCTTCCATCCACGGATGTATTGTGCAATAGTATAGGAATGTCTTTGATTCATTGAAGGTATACGACCAAGAATCAGTTGGCATGAATCTTCCACTATCAAATACTCTGTCTGGGGTTCCAAAATCATCACTCATCCAACCAAATCTACCTGAACCTTTTCCGCTGGTAATGGTGTGTCCCTCCCTATCATCATTATACCAAGTAATAGTATCTCCTACGCGGATGTTTATTTTGGGGGGATCAAACCAAACTTCAGCAGGGGTATTAAGTTCGGGATTATAGGCACCAAATGGTATAGTAACTATGTATTCATCTGCGTAAATAAAATTCAATGAGATACAACTGAAAATTAATGACCCTAAGATGAGTGAAAAAATAATTTGCATCAATATATGCCTAAATTGCAAATTTTGCTACATAAATGATCGGACGTTTATTATCTGTGATTTTCAGTCATGATAATTCTTGGAGGATTACTATCAAAGACGAGAATTAGGAGACGTATTTTAATTGAAATTAATCAAAATATAGTAAATGAAAAGAATTGAGGCTTTTGTAAGATCTGAACTTGCCAAAGATGTAGTTGAGGCTATTACCAAGAAGGGAGTTGGTGGAGTTACATTGATTCAATCCTTAGGAAGGGGAATGGGAGAAAGACCTTGGATTGGAGGAGATAAAGGTCATCAACTTGAATTTAATGCAGTGGATGTTGTAATCACAATAACGGAAGACTCAAAAGTCGATTCAGTAATTTCAGCGATTAATAATACTGCATATACCGGAGAAAAGGGAGATGGGATGATCTTTGTTACCGAGGTTGTGGATGCCTATGATATTTCTAATAAAACTCAAGTCTCTAAAGAATAGATTTTTTAAAAAATTATGGGTATAAGTATGAAATTTATCAATTTTCTTTAATTTTTCGTGCCACGAGGTAACTAGTATATCCTTGATCTTCTTGTAAGTTATCAGTAATTTGTTTGAATGAAAATTCATCAAAATGCTTGGCATTGTCATAAAATTCCTTACCGATTATCACCCCATTTGCGGGAGCAAAACGATTTATTTTTGCACATCTGTTAACAGTTGAACCAAAGATATCATTTACAGATGATGTTGATAACCTTGCAATTCGAACAGGGCCATATGTCGCACTAATCCTATAATCAAAAGTAGGTAGGTTTTCATCTTCTAATTTCTTTTTGATTTCGCTACGTGATTCAGCCATCTTTAAACAACAATCAAGGGTTTTCCTAAATACGGCATCATTTTGAGGATCTAGGTTTGGAAAATAAAACAATAATGCATCACCGATATTTTTTACAACTATGCCCCCAAAGTTTCGAACAATGAGGGCTGTGGAGTTGAGGAAAATTCTATAAAAATTACTTGTCTCTGTTTCAGAAAGGTTTTTTGTGATTCTAGTTGAATTCATAATATCAACCATGCATACGCAATAGTTTTCACTGTAATCAGAAAATTGGAGCAGGATGTCCTCTTGCTGTTTTATAACGCTCTCTTTTTCTTTTATTTCAATTAATGAGTCCTGTAGTTTTTGTGCCATGATATCAAATGATGCAGAAAGATCACCGATTTCATCTTTGGTCTTTATTTTTGTTCGTACACTAAAATTTCCTTTGGCAATTTCATTAGATGCATTTCGAAGTTGGATTAGTGGTGTGGAAAGTGTCTTTGACAAAATAAAAGCCACTGCTCCTGTTCCCAATGTAATTGCAATTCCAGTTTGGATGATTCTGTCTTGCAAGACTAGAATTGGTTGAATAGATTCATCTTCATTTATTTCTGCAAGTAAAACGAATCCCAAATCCTTTGCACAAAATGAGGAACCATAAATCGAAACGTCACGATAATCAGGATAAATTCCAGCGTAAGTTTGCCCATCATCAAAGCATTTGTTTACTGGTAAAGTGTTAACAATTTGTTGGAAGATTGCATTTTCTATGAATCTGGATTCTGATAACATAAGGCGCTGATCATTTACCAAATAAACTTCTCCAGTTTTACCCAATCCACTACGATTAAGGACAATTTCATCAATTGCAGCTGTTCGCATTTTTGCAATTAATACTCCAATTGATTCCGCACCTCGAACACTATTTTTTGCAAAAATAGGTGTTGTCACTAACATTTTTTTAGAATTTCCTGAAGATTCAAAATCAACAAAAGCTTCAGTCAGACCCCTTTGAAATAATTCATTTTCTGAAAGATTTTTTGATTCAATACGTCCTAGCGAAAAAAGTACCTGTCCATCTTTTCCCAAAATTTGTACATCCTCAAGTTCAATTGAAAAACCTACCAAATTCTGAAATCCTTTTACCTGTGTGAGAAACTCGGGTTTTTTTTCTTCAATTAACGAGGTTTTCACAGAGGGATTTGCAGCATTTAGCTCTTCAACAATGGTTCGAATAATTTGATCCGCTGCTAGAACTTGAGTCTCTCGAATTCTTGTTCCCATAATAAATAAAATTGAATTTCCTCTAACCGTTGATTCGCTGATTAATTGGTCACCAGTCCTTTCTCTTAAAATTTCATCAGCATAAGTAAAACTAAGATATGCTGTTATCGAAAGTGCTACTATTGAAACTGCCATTACTAGGGCAATTATTTTTTTTATTAAGCTGAATGGGGTTTTCAATCCTATCTAATTTTTTAATTGATTCGAATATCAATCCTTCATTTATTATGTTATAGTGATTACCCCAACTCGCCACGGGTGAATGGTGCAAAAATAGTTGTAAACCCCAGATTCTTCGAATTTATGTGCAAATCGATCTCCCGTTTTTAGTAATCCGCTATTAAAAAGAGAAATTACGTTGCCTTCCCCGTCTTGGCTCTGAATTGTGTGTCCAACCGTATCATCATTAATCCAAACTATTGTGGTTCCGGGTCTGGCGTTGAGATTAAGTGGAATGTAAAATCCTGAATTTCCCATTTTGGAATTTCCATTTGGTAAAATTACGTTTGCCGTACCCTGTTTTACCAATCCTTCATCTGCGGTAATGCCTAAATCCACTTGGAGAATCCCTTGCTCAATTAGAAATTTTATTGCATTAAGAAACTCGGTCTCAGAAATTGAACCTTCTCCATACCACTTTGCTGTATTTTTTACCCACTCTGGCACTAAATCGCCGTAAACATTTCCCATAGAAAGTGTAAATATCAATACAAACAATGCCGAAAAAATACCAAAGTTTATGGCATTCATATCATACTTACGTAATAGCTACTAAAAAGAACCCTGTTTAATATCATAAATGATAATTAGCAAACTAGATGCATTACTTGGAAAAAGCTTAATTGTTTTTTTGGGAAAATCGAAACTTACCTATTTTTGAAGTCCAGTTTTTAGACTTTGATTTTACAGGTTTTTTGTAGAAATTATCGAGAATTTCATAGGTGATAGGAAAGCCTTTTCCAACCATGGTTTGATCCTTACCATATTCACCTTCATTTTTAACAAATTCTTCTGAGAGATCTCTAATTTTTTTTGTTTTTAATTCATGTAGTCTTATTTCTTTGCCATTTTCTAATTTTACTTTTGCATCATCACTTAGACCTTGGATAGAAAAATCCTCAAAAAATCTTAGGGTCCCACCCTTTGTCAATTCAATTTTAACATCGTAAGTTACTTTGTGACCATAGATGAGTATCTCCCTACCCTTCAGGATTACATCATCTTCCAAATTCAAGACAATGATTGTATCTGCTTCAATCTTTACCGTATCTGCAACATTTTCTAACACAATTTTTCCTTTGGGCGCTAGTAATTCCGTACGATGTTCCTTAATTGTGTAAACACCAACTTTTCCTAGTGGATCCTGTACCTTGTCCTTCTTTCCAAAAACATTACCAACTACGATATCGCCATCCTCTACCAGAATCTTTGCTCCATTATCAATTTTGTATTTGTGCTCCAGTGGATTAATCATCTTAAAGTCACCTTTGGTGATTTTGATTGTAGTTACATTTTCTTCACTAAAGGAGGGACTGGTAATATTTCCAGTCATTATAATTGGTCCATCGTAGGCAAGTTTTCCTGCCATTACATTTCCTTTAATTGATAATACACCGTTTGCCTTTCTTTCGATCTCGATCTCCCCTAGTGTCTTTGATCCAAAAAGTCGTACCCCTGTGGCGTTGGAGCGATTTAGTGCAGCTGCCCATTCTTGAGCAATTTTCATTTCTCTTGAAACTTCTTTAGCTAGGATTTTGTTTCTTCTTCTAATGTCTTCTTCATCATCACTAGAATAAACTTTGGATTTTCGCTGTTTCTCTGAATCAGAATCGGCATATTTTTTGCCTATTTTTAGATCTTCATATGCTTGTTTTATTTTCATGAATTTTTCGACCTCCCCACCACGGTCAGAGTGATGCTCAAGGGCCAAACGCCTAAAGGCCTCCTGGATCTCTTTTTTAGTTGCATTTTCATGGATACCCAAAATTTCGTAATTACTTTCTAGCATTGTTATCTCCTTGCAATATCCTTTTGAGATTGACTTTGATTTAATTTCTATGGATCGATTTATCCTAAGGCACTAGGGTCGGGTAAACTTTTAGATTAAGTCTTTTAGGAATCCCTGAAACTCATCACTAGGAACCACGGTCACTATTTTTAATTGGCCCAATAGTTGCAATCTTTCGCGTTTGTCATAGTAATTGTATGTTCCTTCCTTGTCGGCTATTATAGTCAGGGTTTCTTCTTGTCCTGGTTCTAAGAGATCAGTTTGAATTTCCAAACCTTCTATGTATAACCGGTGATGTTTTTCACCGTTATTTACTACAGTCAAAATGTATGCAAAACCTGTCCTTGAAATGAGTGTAGGATTTGGATCACCTGATATTCCTTTTATTCCTTGCAAATGAACTTGTTTATCTACTTCTACAAAAGCAACTGTTTGTTCGACTTTTTCTGGCCAAAAAAGAGCAACAGGTCTTATGTTTCCCTGTCCAATAAATCCTATAAACACAACTAATGCTACCAATCCAACTGTGAGTCCTGTGATTACTAACCATTTGTCTTTTGATGGCATCAGAGATAAGTTCCATCTTCTTGTATAATTATTAGTAAGGTAACTTTCTCTTTTGATAAGTTCTCTAGCGAATCATTTTACAACAAGTACGGGCACCGAGGATTTGTGCATAACATAATTAGAAACGCTTCCTAGGAATTTTTCCTTCGCGCCAGATAAGCCTCTAGCACCAATAATTATCATATCAAATTTGTTCTTTTTTGCAAAATTTACTATTTCTGATCCTGTATTGCCTCCACCAGTCTTATACTCAAATTTAGCACCAGCTTCTTTTGCCTTTTTCATTGCCGGTCCGATAGCTAACACTGCTTTTTTTTGGGCTTCATCTTTCATTTTTTGTGTATACTTTATTCCAGCAGATATAGGCAAATGAAATACATAGAACCCGGTAATCTTTGCATCAGAAGAGGCCGCAATTTTAATTGCTTCATTTAATCCTCGCATAGAATTTGAAGAACCATCTAATGGTACTAGAATTTTATTAAATTTTCCTGCCATGCTCATTTAATC
>JBFJMG010000021.1:0-10991 GCA_041634015.1 Nitrosopumilaceae archaeon | reverse complement strand
TTACTTGTAGAAGCTGGTTCAATATCTTAACAAGTGTTAGCAGTTCGGTTTTCTTTCTATAGATAACAATAATTTTAACGCTGAATCCTTGTTTAATGGCCTCAAGACATGATACAGCTGATAATTCATCGTATACCGCACAGATTAGTTTGTTATTTTGGGAATCCTGAGGAATTCCCCCATGCCCTTTATCTGTAAAAATACAGATGTAAGCATAATTTTTTGTTAGATACGTGTAAAGTAACTTGTCGTATTTTTCTTTAGATCCAGGTAATGCTCCTAACTTTGATTTGCTTTCGATTATCAATGAAGTTACAGCCATCTCAATGTCGCTAGGTAAGAATCCAGAGGTGTGACCTTCGACCTTTACAAAAAATTTTTCTCCATTTAATAATAAATTACCACCTATTTTCACAATTTCCTGTACAACTGAATTAAATTCATTTTTTACTTGTCGCGCAATGGCAATTTGCTTTATTCCAAATAAATTATTGATTACAGAAGATGCAAAAACGGGATCATTTGCATTTACAAGTATGACGTCATCATCTTTTTTTATTGATTTAAATTCTTGGCCTCTTAATTGCAAATTTTTTTTAATATTCATCATTAAAATTTTCATTTTATTTTTTGAAAATGGTGATGGAAAAATAACAACAAACGAATTTTCAGTCATCCCACTTAGTGCTTATCACTCGTTTATAATTCAGAACCATTAGGGTTTCCTTCCTTTGGGTAATCATTATAAAACAAATAAAATCATTTTTCCTTATGACTAGGTTTAGCCAAAAAGAGCTTGATGAGATTAATTCTAATCTTAAAACACCACAAGACGCTTTAAAATGGGCACTGGATAATCTCCATCCTAGAGTTGCCAAGGCTTCCAGTTTTGGTGCTGAGGACTCTGTAATTATTGATATGATGACAAAAATAAATCCAAATTCTAGATTCTTTACTTTAGATACTGGAAGATTAAATCAGGAAACATACGACGTAATGGATCAACTATCAAAAAAATACCATGTTGATTTCGAGGTAATGTTTCCAGATGCTCATGAAGTACAGGAGATGGTCAAAACCAATGGAATAAACCTATTTTATGATAGCATAGAAAATCGAAGACTGTGTTGTGGAATAAGAAAGGTGCATCCATTAAGAAAAATGCTATCCACGTTAGATGGTTGGATTACTGGAATAAGAAAGGACCAAACTTCTGTAAGAAAAAATGCCACAATGATTGAAATTGATGACAAGTATAACAATATTTTAAAAATAAACCCGCTCCTTGAATGGAGTTTTGATCAGGTATGGGATTATATTAAACAGAATGATATTCCTTACAACAAATTACTAGACAAAGGATATCCAAGCATTGGTTGTGCACCGTGTACTAGAGCCATAAAACCTGGCGAAGATTTAAGGGCCGGTAGATGGTGGTGGGAAAACGATGAACAAAAAGAATGTGGTCTTCATATGGATCATGGAACTTAGATAGAAAATGTCTGAACCTAAACAGATCAAGCCCCATGGAGGTAAAATCGTAAATCGTTTTAGTAATTCCGATCCCTCCGATCTATTTTCTATTACGATCAGCGAGGATCTTGCTAACGATGTAGAAAATATTGCAGATGGAATATTTAGCCCCCTTGAGGGTTTCTTATCTCAACAAGATTATGAAAGTGTCATATCAAAAGGCAGACTATCAAATGATTTGGCGTGGACCATTCCGATCGTACTTGACGCAGAAGAAAGCTTAGCCAATAAAATGAAGGAATCTGGTGATGTTTTACTAAAAAATCCACAAGATAAAGAAATTGCAATTTTTCACGTTGAAGAAAAATTTACCTACGACAAAACTGCCACCATTCAGGGGGTTTATGGTACCACAGATAGCAAACATCCGGGGGTATCCAAAACAATGGCGATGAAAAATTTTCTTCTAGGAGGTAAAATAGATTACTTACACAGACCCGAAGAATCAGAAATTAGAAAATATAGACTCTCGCCTACCCAAACTCGAGAGGCATTTTTAAAAGCTGGATGGAAAACTATTGTTGCGTTTCAGACTAGAAATCCACCACATGTTGCGCATGAAATGCTCCAAAAAACTGCCATCACTACTCGCGATGGTGTTTTTGTAAATCCATTAATTGGAAAGAAAAAACCTGGTGATTTTAAGGACGAGGTAATCATTAAGAGTTATGAAACAATGATCGCAAACTATTATCCCGAAAATCGATGTAAATTAGCAACATTACATACTGAAATGAGATATGCCGGTCCGAAGGAGGCGATCCATCATGCAATAATGAGGCAAAATTATGGTTGTACTCATATTATCATTGGTCGGGATCATGCTGGAGTCGGTAATTATTACGATCCTTTTGCTGCCCACAAAATCTTTGATGACTACGTGGATCTTGAAATTTCACCTATCTTTTTTCCGGCATTTTTTTACTGCAAAAAATGTCTTACCTTTACCAATCAAAAAGCTTGTCCTCATGATATAGAATCAAGAGAACAGATTAGTGGAACAAAATTAAGAGAAATGATACAAAATGGGCAAGCTCCTTCTGAGTTCATATTAAGGCCCGAGGTTTCAAAAATAATTCTCAATTATGAGAAACCATTTGTTGAATAATGTTTTTTCCTCTAATACAGAAGGTTTTAGAGTCAATATTCTTTATGCCCAGCGAAACTAATTTAATTAATATCAATCAAATATTTTATAGATTTTATACGTAATATGCTTGCAAATCGTTTTATCGTGTTCATACTCCTTTTTTTATTAATACCAACTAGCGAGATATTTGCGTTTGAACCAATAAAGATCACACTTTCAGGACAGATGAATGATGTGATTTTTGATGGAAAGTGGACAAGCAGAACAGAGTGGAAGCAATCATCATGGAACACATTTTCTTTTGAAGACAATCAGGTAATCCAACTTAGATCTGCTCATCAAAATAATTTTATTTATTTTATGGTTGATTTTCAATCTGATACAAATCCTAATTACAAAAATGATAAGGTCATGATCTGTTTAGATACTAAAAATGATAAAGCCGAAATTCCTAACACCGACGATTTTTGTTTCCTTTCGGTTCTTAATGGGGATGCAACTATTTTTCAGGGAACAGGACAAAAGGATATTCCCCTCAGGGAAATCCCAAATTCTTTTAATTTTTTTGCTAATGGTACTTTATCAGATGAAAATGATAGGTATAGCAAAACTCCACATTCTGGGTATGAATTTAAAATTCCCACCGACCTAGTGGGGAGACATAGCACATATGGTTTTTTTTTAGTGGCCTATGACGCACACACAAAAACGATATTTAATTGGCCCCAAAATTCAGAAAAACAAACCTTTGAAAATTTGAAACCAAATCAATGGGGGGAACTCGTATCACTTGATAAAACACTACCTGAATTTGATTTCCCGATTTTAGTAATAATTCCTGCAATGTTTCTAATTATTTATTTATCAAGATTTAAGATATTGCAAAAATTTAAGAAAAATGATAATTAAAATCAGATTTCATGCCTATAATACACTTAAAACATAACTCAAATTGATTTAAAAATTAATAACTACACACAAATTTGAAAAGATTGATGTTAACCCAACAAAATCTAGAGCCTAATAGGAAAGCTCAGGTTTCAATAATAATACCGACATATAATGAATCAAAAAATATTGTGGACATCTTAAAATCAATTGGACAAAATTTACCGCTATCAGTAAAAACTGAGGCAATTGTTATTGATGACAACTCGCCTGATGGTACTGGAAAAATAGTTGAAGACTATTTGAAAAATGTAAAAAAAATTGCAGGGTATACTATTGATATTATTCACCGTAAAACCAAAAATGGATTAAGCTCTGCAATACTAAAGGGAATTCAACATGCAAAAGGTGAAACAATAGTTGTCATGGATAGTGATTTTTCTCATCCGCCACAAATTATTCCACGAATGATTGAGGCCATAAAAAAATACCAATGTGATATTGTTGTAGCATCAAGGTACGTTAAAGGCGGAAATATTGATGGTTGGTCATTAAAAAGAAAAATTGTAAGTAAACTTGCGACGGTAATTGCAAAAAAAGGACTAACCATTGACACTGCAGATCCAATGTCGGGATTTTTTGCCTTTAAACGAAGTATCATTAATGGTCTAAAATTTGATGCTATTGGTTACAAGATGTTGCTTGAAATTTTAGTAAAAACTAGGGGAGTAAATGTCAAAGAAATTCCATACTCGTTTAAGGATAGAGAGTTTGGCTCAAGTAAAGTAGGCATCTCCACAATCCTCGATTATTTAAAATCCATAATGAAGTTATATCGATATGGAAAAAAGCAGGAAAAGAATGAATCTAGAAAATCAATTCGGTTTATCTCAAAAGCTGCCAGATTTTATACGGTTGGTGCGTCAGGACTTGGAGTCAACTACCTAGTTTCACTGTTATTTACAATAGGGATAACCGATTTATGGTATCTGTATGCAAATATTTTTGGAATCTTTGCATCAATAACTACCAATTTCTTTGCGAATAAAATTTGGACATTTGAGGATAGAAATTTTAGTTCCAAAAGGACTACCTTACAGTATCTCAAATTCATTTCTTTTAGTTCGATGGGCGCCGCTGTGCAACTAGGAATGATTTATTCTCTAGTCGAAGTATACTTTGTTGCTTATCCCATAGCTCTAGTTTTAGCTGTCCTAACAGCAGCCTTTGGAAATTTTATTTTGAATAAGAAATGGACCTTTAAGGAAAAACTATTGAGCTGAAAATTCAAATAAAATTAAAATAAAAAGAATGAACGAACGTCTTTATTCCTACTCGTAGGTTGAGGAGGTCTGAGACGAAGGTCCAGATGGGGATGGTACAGATGGGAATTTGTCTCCAATCTGTTGTTCAGCAACTGCTGATGCTTCTTGAAGAATCTTCTCAGTTTCTTCACCAGAAATATCAGATTCCATATTGAATGAATCTCCAGCTAGTGAATCCATCATAAGTCCATTGAGTGTCTGAGTCATGGAATTCAATTCTGAATCTGCTTCAGGCATGAATCTACCTAGTGATGACTTTAATCCTTTCATTGTTGACATGGCAGGACCAATTGCAATCATCGCATCACCTAAGTCATGAATAGTCGTCAATCGTAATTGAACTTGTTCTAGCGACATTCTTGCGTTGCTGAGCATCTTAGTAACCTTACGAATTTCTGCTAACTCGTTTGACAAAACCTTGCTTGCGCTGGTATCGTGTTGTTGTAATGCAGTCACAACTCTTTGGAAAAGTTGTGCATCTCTTTCCCGAAGTTTATTCAGCATAGAGTCCATTTTTGAAATTTGGACTTGGAGTTTATTAACTGCGTTTTGAATTCGTGGTTTTAATGCACCTTGTGGTTTTACAGCATCACGAAATTTGCCGGTTACACTTTGGGTCTCTTGACGAGCCCAAGTCTTATCGAAGCTTGGCATATGCGCTTCTTTAAGACTAGACTCTTAATGAGAGGTGTATATTTAGATCGACTTGGAATTAAATTTAGCTAACAAAATATGTGTAAATGAGTAGGAGAATTGCCAAAAATAGCGGTTTTTGATTCAGGTTTAGGCTCTGTTTCAATAATCAGACCAATCCAGAAAATAATGAAATCAGAAATTATCTATTTTGCAGACCAAAAAAATTTCCCTTATGGAATAAAAAACAAAACTGAATTAGGCAAAATTATTAAATCCACTATCAATCTACTAAATGAAAAATTTAAGCCAGATTTGATAGTTGTAGGATCCAACACACCTACTATTGTCTTAAAAAATTTAACCAATCAAAAAATTTTAGGCGTTTTTCCTCCGTTGAAAAAAGCCAGCGAAGTATCAAAAACAAAAAACATAGCAGTGCTTGCAACTCAGTTAGTTATTAATAGCAAGGAATTTTCAAATTTTATTAAACAAATCAAATTCATCTCTGAAGTGCAAATAACTAAGATAGATGGAAGTTCTCTTATTCAATTAGTTGAATCTGGCAAATTTTTAACCAATCCGAAAAAATCCCGTAAAATTATAAAAAAAATTTTAGAAAAAACTATTTATGAAAATAATATTGACGTGATCACTCTTTCAAGCACACACCTTCCATTTTTATTTTCACTATTAAAAAAAGAATTTCCCACGATCACTTTTCTTGATCCAGCTAATGATCTTGCAAAAAAAATCGCTAAAAAACTTTCTCACAAAAAATCTAATAAAAATAAAATTAAAATTTATACATCAAAAAATCCTAGAATTTTAGAAAAACAATTACAAAAAATAGGAATAAAACAAAAAGTTAATTTTTTATCGCTACCTAAGATTTAGCTTTTCTATAACCATGAGTAAATGTTTTATCATAAAGCCTTGAAAACTCATAGGATTTTGGATCTACGACATCTCCTATAATTATTATTGCAGTTCTTGTAATTTTCTCATCTCTTACTTTTTTGACTATATCTTGCAAAGTTCCCACGATCACTTTTTGATCATCCCAACTAGCGCGATAAATTACAGCTGTGGGAGTTGTTTTTTTGTACCCTCCTTTAATGACTTCATTTACGATATCAGCGACTAGGTGGATGCTAAGGTAAAAGATCATTGTGGCTTTATGCCTAGCAAGCTCAGTAATCCTTTCTCGTTTGGGGACTTTGGTCCTTTTTTCTGCCCTAGTAATGATTATTGTCTGAGTAACTCCCGGTAAGGTTAATTGAGTTCCTAGTGCAGCTGAGGATGCCAAAAACGATGTAACTCCAGGAACGACTTCGATTTGTATTTCATCCTTGAGGAGACTATCAATTTGTTCACGTATAGCACCATATATTGCTGGATCCCCATCATGGAGACGTACAACAAGTTTTCCTTTCTTTGCATTTTTCTTTAGTAGATCAAAAATCTCCTCTCTTACCAGACCTGAAGCATCATATAATTTTCCTTTTTTGCAAAATTTTAAAATCTTTTTAGGTATTAATGATCCAGAAAAAACTACCACATCAGCTTTTTGAATTAATTTTTTTGCTTTAATAGTGATTAATTCAGGATCCCCTGGTCCACAGCCAACAAAATAAACTTTAGACACGCTTTACCACCATTATGGAAAAATATTTGGTAGTCATAGTTTCATCAGTTACTTGGCCCAAAGTTAACTTTCTAACAATTTCATGTTCAGTACCAAGATCTTGACCTATTGCAAATATTGAATCATTAGAAAATCCAGCATCTTTTAAAATTTTAATAACCTGATCAAAATATCTACCGTCCTTAAGAAAAACCATAGTATCTGAATTTTTAGCAATCTCTTTTACCTGAGATAGATCGTAACACGATGGAATCACTGAAAATTTTTCTGCTCCTTCTGCAAGACTAATTCCAACCTTTGATGCGAATGTAAACATAGATACGATTCCTGGGATTACAATTATTTTGATCTGAGGATATTTCTTCTCAAGTTCACGGTGCAAATAGATCCATGTGCTATACAAATATGGATCACCCACAGTAAGATAAACAACCTTTTTTCCAGCAATTACTTTTTTAGCTAGTTGTTCGGCATTTTCTTCCCAAGTTTTCTTTAGAATTTCTTTATCCTTAGTCATAGGAAAAACCAGACTTAGAATTTCTGACTTTTTTGAATCTATTATTGATTCTACTACAGAAAGAGCAATACTATTTCTTCCTTCTTTTGATATTGGACAGGCAATAATATCGGCATTCTGAATCGCTTTTACTGCCTTTAATGTTAGAAGTTCAGGATCCCCTGGTCCACAGCCAACGGCAATAAGTTCAGGCATATTTTAGACGCTTTAGTTCCTAATAAAAAATTAGATCAGACGGATTTCAAATTTTTGTTGCTGAAACAATAGTAACCGGATTTCTTGCTAACATCATTGTACCAGTTGAAGTTTTTCGGCTTTTTGAAATGGTTACTTGAGTAATATCTATTGATGTAAAACCTAAATTTTCAATTATTCCAAGTATTGCAAAAAGAGTTTCAATTAAAATGGTTCCAATAACTATCCTTCCCCCCTGTTTTAATTTTTTTTCTACTAATTTAACAATATCAATAGTATCTCCACCTGTTCCACCAATGAAAACAGCATCGGCTGGGGGTAACTCTTTTATTTTTTCTTTGGCATTACCACAGGTCAATGTGACATTTGATATGTTAAAATTAGCCAAATTTTTTTTTGTCAAATCGATAGCATTTGAATCAAAATCTATAGCGTATACTTTCCCAGAAGATTCCACTTGTAAAGCTGCTTCTACTGCTATTGAACCACTTCCACAACCAATATCATATACAATATGTCCTACACAAAGTCTTGCTTTTGAAATCTGTAGTGTGCGAATTTCTTCTTTAGTAATCGGAACATTGTCTGTTCTTTCAAATTCTGAATCTGGAATACCAGGAGTTTTGAATTTCCACATATTTTTATCCCAATTTAAAACCTAATTAGGGAAAGGATGGTACCAATCCTCCTTGATTTTCTGAAATGTTCACTAGCGTGTAAGATAGAATCCATACAAACAAGTAAATGAAAACATAGCTACCAATTCCAGTTGTTACAAGCTTCTTTCTATCCGAAGAAGGTAGCCTAATTCTCATACCTTTTCCAATAAAAACTGAAAAAATGAAAATGAGTATCATAAAACCAATAGATGCCCATCTCCTTTCTTCGCCTTCAATAGGTTCAAAAATGAATGTGGCGATTATTCCCCCAATAACTGCAAGTCCAATTCTCAACCAAAATAATTTATCAATTTTACGTTTAGTTTCATCAGATTGTAGGCTCGTTTGTGGAGGGGGAGGGCTTGGTTCTACCTTCTCAGTTGGAGGAATGTCTTTAATTTCCTTAGATTCATCAATTTCCTTCACATCCTTAGGGTCGGGTGTGGGTGAAGATTTTTTCTTTTTAAACTTAGCCAATGAAATTTCTAGGTTCAATGAGAGGCACCCTCGTTTAAAATCTTTGGCTGAATACCCATCTTTATCTAAAGAGTAAGAGTATAATCTCAGCAACAAGATTTTTCTTTATGACATTAGCTGGAATTGAATTACGTTATTTGATAAATGAGATTAACCAAAGAACGCCAAATTACTACGTCAGTAATATTTACAGTATTACAAAGGAAAGTATTTTAATCAAACTTCATCATCCTGAAAAATCTGATCTTCTCTTAATGTTGTCAACATTTGGATTGTGGTTAAGCTCTGTAAAAATAAATCAAATAGAACAAAATCGTTTGGTGAAACGATTGCGTAGTGATTTGCTTAGATTGAAAATAACAAAAATTCAACAAATTGGCGCAGAGAGAATAGCATATCTAACATTTAGTGGGTTTGACAAAGAATTCATTTTGGTTGGGGAATTTTTTGGAGATGGGAATATTATTTTATGTAACAAAGATATGAAAATCCTTGCTTTATTACATTCCATTGATGTAAGACACAGAACTCTTCGCGTTGGCCTACAGTATATTCCCCCTCCAGAAAAAAGCCTAGATATTTTTAATATTAGCAAAAAGGACTTCGAGGAATTAAAAACCTCTAACCTTGCATCAGCAAATTGGGTAGGTAGAAAACTCGGACTACCAAAAAAATATGTAGAAGAAATTTTTCGAATATCTAAAATTGATCCCAAAATCCCAGGAGTGGATCTTATTAGTACAGACCTAGATAGAATTTATTTGACTGTAAAAGAAATCGTAAACAAAGTAATTTCAGGTCAACATAAACCAATAATAGTTAGAACAGAAAAAATTGTAGATGTTTATCCACTCGAGCTTGGACAACCTGATAATTCTAAACTCGTTTCAACTTTCTCTGAAGGACTAGATATCATCTTTACAGAAAGTATACTTGACAAAGGAAAATCTATTCAATCAAGTGGAACGGATAAAAAAATTCTAGAATTTCAAAATATGCTAGATGAACAAACCAAAGCTTTGACTACAGTCAAGGAAAAATCAGATGCTATTACAAGTTTAGCTAGAGCCCTGATGAGTGCAGTTTCAACAGGAATTATCTCAATAAATGATCCCAAATCTTTAGAAATTTTTACAAAACAAAACTCACAGATAATTAAAGAAAAAGGACAAACCTTAGTCACAATTTCTGGCGAAAAAATTAAGATAAATCCGCAAGCCTCAATTCCAACGATAGCATCCAATCTGTTTGATGTTGCAAAAAGAAAATCAGGTGCAATTTCTTCGATACGCGTCCTTATGGATAAAACCCAAAAAAAGTTAAACAAACTTCAAGATAAAAAAGAGATTGAAAAGGGCGCTATAACCTTTTCAGAGATAAGAAAAAAAAATTGGTTTGAAAGATACAGATGGTTTTACACCTCTGATAATCTGTTAGCAATTGGAGGAAGAGATGCATCATCTAATACTTCCTTAATCAGAAAACATATGGAGAAAAATGATAAAATTTTTCATGCTGAAATATTTGGTTCTCCATTCTTTATTCTAAAGAATTCAGAAAATCCTCCACAAGCAAGTCTTAGAGAAGTAGCTCACGCAACAGTATGTTTTAGTCGGGCATGGAGAGAAACCATGTATGGATTGAGTGCTTATTGGGTTAATCCAGAACAAGTAAAAAAAGCAGCCCCTAGTGGTCAATATCTTCCTAAAGGATCCTTTACAATTGATGGTCAACGAAATTTTTGCAAAATTTCCTCAATGAAATTAGCGGTTGGATTAGTAAAACAAAATGAAAATTATTTTCTTTGTTGTGGCCCTCCTGAACCTATAAAGAAACATTGTATTTGTTATGCAATAATAGAACCATCAGGTTCCCAAATATCTGCTCTAGCAAAAAAAATAAAATTGGAATTTTTAAAAATTATGGAGGATGAAACAAAACCCATTAGTATTGATGATTTTGTTAGAGTACTACCTGCTGGTGAAAGTCATATAATAGAGACAGGACTTGGCAAAAATGCAAAAGA
>JBFJMG010000020.1:0-10992 GCA_041634015.1 Nitrosopumilaceae archaeon | reverse complement strand
TGAGCCAATTCCTCCCAATCCTATGACTAAAACAGGTTCGTTTAATTGAAAACTCAATTCAAGACCTATTCTATAATTTCCATAAAAAACCTTCTTACATAGCTGAAATCAAATCACCGATCTAAATTTTTTAGCTTAGTAATTTTCCGATCAAACTATGGTTGGTAGCACCAATAATCTTGACCTCTCGCTCTTCTCCAATTGCCACTTTTTCTCTAACAAAGATTGGTTTGTAGGCAAAATTCCTACCTTGAATACCATGCTCATTTCTTTCATTAAAAAGTACATTTCCACTCCAGTCGATCCATTTTTGATTATTTTCAAAAGAAATCTGGTTAATCAAATTAAAAATAATCTTGCTCCTCTGACGGACTATGTCTGTTTCCACCTGTTTCATTTCTGAGGCAGGGGTGCCTGGTCTTGGACTATATTTTGATAGATTAACAATATCGGGTTTGGATTCAATTAGTAATTCCTTTGTTTTTAGGAATTCATCTTCAGTTTCGGTGGGAAAACCAACGATTATGTCAGTGGCAATAGTGAACCTGCCGAATTTTTCTTTTAGTTTTTGTGTAATATCTCTATAGGTCTCAACTGTGTGCCCACGTTTCATATCGTTTAGGACTTTGTCACTCCCACTTTGCACTGGAATGTGCAAAAATTTGTAGACTTTGTCATTTTCAAAGGAATTAATCAAACCTTCACGTATCCTTGGCATGTACATAGGATTCATCATTCCTACACGAAGCTTAAACGGTTTTGGAATTTGGGCTACTGCGTTAACTAAAGCTGGAAGGTCATCTCCAATATCTAAACCGTAACAGCCATTATCCGTTGAACTAAGCCAAATCTCTTTGCAGCCATCTTCTAATTCCAAACCTACCTGGCGCACAATGTCTCCTATTCGGTAACTTTGCAAATCTCCCTTAGCAATTTTTGTTTGACAAAACGTACATTCGCTTAGGCATCCTGATGCAATCTCTACAATTCCGATTACTGGGTTTAATCTAACCTTTGGTAAACCTGTTTTTGTTACATCTGAATTTTGTAATTCTATTGTTTTTTTGCCTTGAAGTGTTGAGTTAATTACAACCAGAGATTTGCCCAATGAATTCGGGCCTAAAAGGCTGGCATTACTCGAAAATTTTTCTACTGCTGCTTGTTCTGCCTTTGGAAGACAACCAGCGACAACTAGGGGTTTGGATTTGAGTGATTTTATTCTATATCGCATCTTATTGGCAGTAGCATCTTTTACAGAACAGGTTACAATCAAATTTAGATCCGATTCTTCTGAATTTTGTGCTAAAGTATGTCCCCCATTGACAATTAGTCCTGAAATCATTTCTGAATCTGCAAAACTTGCAGAACAACCATATGCCTCTACCCAAATTTTGGCCATACCTTATGAAAAGAGATTATCGATTTCTTTGTTTGTCATTAATTTTTTCGATACTACTAATTCTCTAATTGTCTTTCCCGTTTTTAGAGACTCTTTGAATAACTCTGCTGACTTTAGATAGCCAATTTTTGGTGTAAGTAAGGTAACAATTACAGGACTATTTTCTATATTTTGTTGCAACTTTTGTTTATTTGCACTAAGACCATCTATCAAATTCTTGGAAAATATTGGTACAAAGTTGTTAATCATATCAGTTGACTCTAAAATATTTTTAAGCATTCCCGGAAGCATTACGTTAAGCTCAAATTGTCCGCTTTGTGCGGCATGAGCAACTGCAGTATCATTTCCAATTATGTTAAAACAAATCATGTTCATACATTCTGCCAATGATGGATTGACTTTTCCTGGCATTATTGAGGAACCTGCATGCACTGCAGGAATTCCAATCTCTGAGAGACCAGCAACAGGTCCTGAGGCCATTAATCTGATATCGTTTGCAAGTTTGTTTAACTCAAGTGCCAAATTCCTCAATGAGCTTGAGAGATTTGCAACTGCAAATTTACTTTGTAACGCATATTGCATGTCCTTTTCAGGTTTTAGTGAAAGTTTTGCACTTTTTGCAAGCTCTGAAATTGCAATTTGTCTGTAACCTTTGGGAGTATTTGCACCTGAACCAACAGCGGTACCGCCTAGTGCAACGTTTTCTAATTCTTTTTGTGCTAAAACAATAGCATTTTTCGCCTTTGTAATTGAAGTTGCATATGCCTTAAACTCACTTCCTAGTGTGATTGGGAGAGCATCCATAAGATGTGTTCTGCCAATTTTTTTATAGGAAGAAAACTGTTTTGCCTTTTTTGCCAATGATGTTATCAATGTGGTAATTGCCGGTATGGTCTCTTTGAGGTTAGTTAGAATTGCTACATGCATTGCAGTCGGAAAAGTATCATTGCTTGATTGTGACATGTTTACATGATCATTTGGATGCAGGTATTGGTATTGACCCTTCTTTTTGTGTAATACTTGTAATGCCACATTTGCTATAACCTCATTCGAATTCATGTTAAAGGCAGTTCCTGCCCCAGAATTGATTGCATCAACTACAAATTGATCCACATACTTTCCTGAAAGAATTAAATCACATGCACGAATTATCGCGCGACCTCGCTTAGCATCAATTGCTTTGGTTTTGATGTTTGCAATAGCAGCTGAGCGTTTTATCATTACAAAGGACCTTATCAAATTAGGATGCGATTTGGTCCCAGTAACGTGGTACTGGTTAATTGCCCTTGCTGTAAATGCCCCAAAATAGGCATCTGCGGGAATTTTGACTTTGCCTAAAGAATCCTGATCGTATCTATATTTCAACTAAATTTTTGGTGTTTTCACTTCTTATTCATTCTTTTTCTAATAACAGTAGGATGCTCATAAGATACCCCTTATGGTAATTATTATATATCCAGCTAATCGACACGATCGCAATGAATAAGCGTTTTAGCATGATATTTACCATTGCTGCAGTCGCAGTAATGGGCGCAACGCTATTCGGAAGCACATACACACAAACCCAAATCACAGGACAATCCCTTGACGTCGCAAAATTAGACGTTGATGTATTGCAAAAAATCCACGATATGGGAGGTTTAGAGCTCGTAATGCCTAGTGCATTTGCTGAAACTGATTGTGCTGTACTTGAAAATTCCGGCAGAAAAGTGCATGACTTCAAACTTACAGGTGTAAGTGTTGACTTGCCAATGTTGGGTCACACCGCTGAAAGTCCTAAAACCTTCAAGGCTATGACTTTTAGCGAACAAATTCCTGGACCCACAGTAAGAGCAACGCAAGGTGATGTTATCAAAATGACCTTAACTATCCCTTCAGGTGAAGCAACAGCACACGGAAATGATATGCACGCATCTCAGATGTCTTCAGCTAACTTTGGAGCAGTAAAACCTGGTACTTCTAAAACATACTGCTACATTGCAGAAGCAGCTGGTATCTTCAAGTATCACTGTTCTGGTGTTGATATAGCAGCAATGGACCAACATGTCCTTTCAGGCATGTATGGAATCGCCATTATTGATCCTGCAAAAGGATACAAGAAACTAATGGTAGAGAAGACCAGTGGAAGCGGAATGGTGGATAGAAAATTCTATTCTGCTGATGCATTAGAGTTCCAATTCCAGTACAATCAAATGTACTTGACAGACGGAGGATTTTATGATCAAGGAGCAATGTTCCAACATCATAACTCACATTCTACCGTTAATGGAATTCCATTTGCATACGTTCCAAACGGCGTTCATAACCTACTCCTCAAAGGAGATATGGGAAAGAACATCTTCGTAGCTCAACCATGGAATGCCCTCGAACTCAAACAGTTCCAATCACAACTATTGTATGTTGAACTTGATCAACATGTGAGACTCTTCGTTGAGAATCACGGAAATGAGCCATTGTTCTATCACATTGTTGGAGAAATTTTGGACAGAGTTGTACAGGGTAATAGAGTTCAATCTGCAGCCACTGAGACGTGGTTAATTGGTGGTTCACAAGGCGCAATTATTGATCTTGTGTTTGATGAGCCAGGTACCTATGCAGCAGTCAATCACGACTATGCAGCAATCTTTACTGGTGCCGCAACAGTCTTTGTAGCAGGAGATCCATTCGATCTTAACCCAAGACTAGTTGAAGCAGGTGTTATCGCAGAACCAGTTCCATCCTATGCATATGCACTGGGTAATCCAAGTGATGCAGTTCCCCCAATGGGTAAAAACAGCATTGCACATCCAGCAATCAATGTACATGGGTTATATACTGACGACCGTGCAGCCGTATGGCAAGACAAAGGTGCACTACCCTTATGGGAAATTGTACCAACATTACCACCAATCTAAGTGGTAATCCATCCATCTTTTTCTCTTTTTATTTAGCACGAATATTCTTCGTTATTACTCATTTTTTCCCAAAATTCCAATCCCGGATATTGGTGGGTAACTGAATACGGAATAACACCAATTATCTGGGTTTGAATCTCTGTGAGAATTAACATTCTTTGTGGGTCAATGCGTTGTTCAATTGCATCCATAAACATTCCATCAAAGTGCATTGACAAATACTGAGTTTGTTCAAAGTTTTCAGTGCTAAATTTACCTGCACTTGTAATACTTGAATTTGGTTCCAATGTAGTTCCGGGGAAATTCATCTCAGCTAGAATCTCTCCTTCGTATATCATAGTAACTTCTAGATCGCTGAATGAGGTGTAAAAAGAAGATGGATTACAAATGGAAATTTCTTTTCCATTGATTAGCGCAAAATAGCTAAAGGTCTCTTGATTTGGCCCGCGCAATTGAATCTTATCAGCTGCCACTATGTTCCAAATTGCCCAACCAATTGCTATGGCAATTACAACTGCCGCCACGATTACAATTATTGTATGCTTGTTCATTTTATCTCAAACAACTATTATTTCCTTTTTGATTAAAAATTCAATACAGTTTGCAAATTCCTGGTCTGAAATTAAACCAACGGTCCACCATGCATTCGTATTTTTTACCCATATTGGAATTTTTACAGAATCTGGATTGTTGGTTCTTTCGAAATTTGGAATTTTTATAAAATTTTCTTTAATTAATTTTCTAATGTCTCCTGCGTATACATTTTCATTTATTTGATCATTTGCCCACAATTTTCCTGATGTTACAAACCAAATTGGGAATACCAATTGGCCGGAATCTTTTAGAAGAAATTCAACTTCATCTGTGAATCCTTCATATTCAATGCGCAGAATCCATTTCCCTTCGGGATAAGTTTGGTTACCAAAAGGATCCTGTGCTCGTTGAACAGTTACCGTGTCTGAAATTGGTATTCCGATGGGGGAGCTTTGTTTTCCGTTCTCATCTATAATATTCAATATTGCTAAATTTCCTGTTACCTCATCTACAGTAACAATAAAGGTCAGATAATCTCCATAATAGTAAGTCTCTTTTTCAGTATCAATTGAAACCGAGACTGCCTCGGCTTCATGAAAATACACAAAATTAAAAATTAATACTGTTAATGCTACTAGGAAGATCCATTTCATAGAAATCAGTTTAAAATTTCTTCAATAAAAACCCAAATTAATTTTGAATGGTTTACTGCACGTCCGGTTTACCGTCTTTAATTGATGCAAAAACACTCACAATAATTATATTCAGTGAATAAAGGCAAATACTCATGAGTTTTAACGAAACTGTTTTGATTTGTGATGAGGTCTCTCCTGTCTTAAACAAAATCTTAACAGGTAATGGACTCAAGGTAACTTATGATCCAGAAATAACACACGATCAGATAAAAGAAAAGATTGGAGAATTTAATATTGTAATTGTCAGGAGTAGGACAAAACTTACAAAAGAACTAATACAAAAAGCCGACAACTGTAAAATTATTGCGCGGGTTGGAGTCGGGTTAGATAATGTCGATCAGCAAGCTGCAAAGGACAAAAACATTCGGGTGATAAATGCAGTTGAGGGAGCAATGACTGCTGTTGCAGAATTAGTTTTAGGATTAATGCTTGGATTGGCACGACAAATTCCTAGAGGAGATAGAGGAATAAGAAATGGTGAATGGTTAAAAAAAGAATTGAAAGGTACAGAGCTAAAAGGAAAATATCTTGGAATAATTGGGCTGGGAAATATTGGTAAACGACTAGGTAGAATTGCTAAGGGATTTAACATGAATATTATTGGATACGATGTTGTGCCAATAGATCAAGAATTTATTCATGAAGTAGGGATGATGAAGGCAGATTTGAAAACTTTACTTCAAAGCTCGGATTATGTGTCAATTCATGTCCCCCTACTGGATTCTACGTATCATCTTATTGATAAAGAAAAAATCTCTTTGATGAAAAACACTGCACGAATAATCAATACATCGAGAGGTGGGGTTATTGATGAAGATGCCTTATATGATGCCTTGAAAAATGGTGAACTGGGTGGTGCTGCATTGGATGTATTTGAAGCCGAACCTGCAACCGGAAATAAGCTTGCAAGTTTAGATAATGTTATTTTGACTCCGCACATAGGTGCCCAAACATCTGAGGCTCAATCCCTTGCTGCAAACATTATTGGTGAGAAAATAATTCAGATACTTCGAGGAGTTATCTAGTAAATTTTTATAACAAATCAAGTCCTAGCCGTGGGGATTACAAAAAATGGCAAAAAACGTTGACTTATTCGTGGTAGCTTTTCATCCTATTGTCTTTAAGGTGGATTTTAGGAGGCCGAATTAGAAATGATGGGAAAAATTGCTTTAGCATCCGTAATGCTTTCTGTTTTGCTACCATCTGCTGCCTTTGCAGCTACCTATCCCTTAGATTTTCAAGGGAGTACCGTTGATGTTAACTATGAAACACAAGGAGTAATCATCAACAATATCCAACCTGATTTTGATTTTATCTCATTAATCATTGACGTAGATGTGACTGGTTCTCCTGGAATTTTAGAAATTACATTTGAGCGCGACTTTTTTGATTCTTTGTATCAAGGAATAGATGATGATTTTATTGTTATTGTGGATGCCGATGAGGCAGTTTTTAATGAAATTGACACTAATTTGGAATCAAGAACATTGCGAATTGAATTGCCAAACGGTACCGATGAGGTAGAAATAATTGGTACGGATTTTGGGACTCCTAGCCCTTCGGCCGAACCTGAGCCTGCTCAAATGCCAGAGACCGAGATGCCTGGTGAACCTGAAGTTATTTCCGAACCTGAAATAGTTCCCGAACCTGAAATAATTTCTCAACCCGAGACGGAAATGCCAACTACTCCAGTAGTTGAACCCAAAACTCAAGAACAACCCAAAATTGTTTGTGGGGCAGGGACTGTTCTTAAAGATGGACTCTGTGTAATAGAAAAAAAATGTGGTTCTGGTACAATTCTGCAAGATGGAGCATGTGTAGTTGACCCTAATGCCCCTGTCGCTACAAAGGACTCGGGTCGTGAATTAGTAATCGCAACGATTGCAGCATTTATCATTGGATTGGCAGTGATTTTTGTTCTATGGTTAATTAGCAAGGCATAATCCAAAATTCCTATGATAATTTTGTTTAGTTCCTAGATTTTTGCTGTACTATTAGATTTTATTGCTTCTTGGATATCGGTTTCTTTTAAACCAAGTTGGTTTACTAGATTATCTAAAACTTTCACGATATCTCCTCTGTGTTTTTTTTCAGCCAATATTCTTATTTGGTGTTGAATTTGGTTTACTGGATCGTTTTCTATGTCTTGCTTTTTTTCCTTTTCGATCTCTTTTTTCCGCCAAAATTCTAACTCTGCCTTTACTTCAGCAATTTGTTTATTTTTAAGAATTAACTCCTCCTCGCTTTTATTGCACTGCTTTTCTAGATGTTCCTTTTTATATTGGATTTCTTCGCGTTCTTTTTCTAAATGTTGAAGGGTATCAATGATATCTAGTGCCTTTATCTCCCTGTATTTGATTTGATCTAACCGTTCTTTTGGTCTTGGCTGATCAAAACGTAATGAGTCAATCTCATCTTCAAATTGCTTATGTTTATCGTGAATACTTTGAATTCTTTTATGTTTTTCTTGAATACTGGCATTAACGAATTTGATATACTGAGCAGTGTTTCCAAAATGATCTTTTACCTTATCTTTTTCTAAGGTGTATCCTTCAAAATTTGTTGGTTTTACCTCCTCTCCCAGAATTATAGATCTTTGGACATCTTCGGCATCTTTAACTTCAATTTTAGTTCCAACACCCTCTGTAAAATGAGACACTCGTTGTTTTTCATCCCTTCTTTGGCGCTGGTTTTTCATCAATACTTTGAGTTGGAATTACTAGTAATTATTGAGCCGGAGTTCATTTCACACACACAATCTTCTAAATTCTCCTAATTTTTTTCACTCAAACTCATTTTGTTGTTTTACAGATATTAAGGGGAAATTAGCCAAATGCCGATATGTCTACTGCACAAGACCGAACATGGGTAAAACTATGGCAGGAAAACTCACCTGAAATTCGTGATAGGATAACGAGTTGGAGAAAGCAAAATGCCTTTTTACGAATAGATAAACCTAGTCGAATCCAAAGAGCGAGAAGACTTGGTTATAAAGCAAAGCAAGGAATCATAGTAATTCGTGCACGTGTTGGTCGAGGCGGTATGAGAAGACAAAGACCGACTGGTGGAAGACGTCCAAAACATCTGGGAGTTACCAGAATTAAAGCAGATGTTAGTATGAAACAGGTCGCAGAAAATAGGACACTTGAGAAACACCCCAACATGAAACTTTTGGGTTCTTATTTTATTTATCAGGACGGAATGCATTATTGGTACGAAGTAATTTTAGCAGATCCATCTCATCCAAGAATTGCTAAGGATAAAGAATTACGAAAAAGAGTCTTACCAGGCGTTGCTTAAATCTCTAGTTCTTATTGCCTTTTTGTCATTTGTGATTACTCCATCTTATAGTCAAGATCTAGATACACCTGGTTTAGTCAAGACAATTACGGTAAACACAGATGGGTATGACTTTGAAGTTGAGACTGTGTCGAATTTTGATGTCACGGACTTTGAATTTGATAAGGAATTAAAAAAACTCACTATTTTCATAAATAGTGGGACACAGAAAAATATCTCAGAAATTCAAATTCCCCTTAATTTGATAAATGGAAATTTCACTTTTTTTCTAAATGATGAGGAAATATTTCCACGGGTTCAAAGCAACGAGAAAATTTCTTTTATCACTCTGGAGTTTGAAGGTGATGGGAAACACACGCTTGAAATAATTGGAACCACGTACCTTCCTGAATTTTCCGATATCGCACCGTTTGTTTTAGCTACATCATTGATTGGAATTATTTTTTTAAAAAAGTCAAAATTAAAATTTTTCTAATCACTCATTTATTAGGGCTTGAATCGTGGGTTCCAAATTTCCGTTTTGTCCAAATGACACATCTCTAAGAATTCCTTTTCTATCAATTAGAATAGTTGAGGGTGTACCTTGTAGTGAAAACATTTCAAAAGTTTCTGCTGAATATTCCTTGGTTTTCATGTAATCTTGAACTCTTTGGATGATTTGTTTTTTGTAATCTTCTGGCTGTGAATCAAATTCTGGGATTTGACTGTAAATAAAATCCATAATTTTAGACTGGCTTGGTTCTCCATTTTCTTTAACCAAGGAATCCATTGCTATAGGAAATGGAATCTTAAAAGGTAATTTTCCATTTAACAGCTGGCCATATTGCCCGAGGCCTTGTTTTGTATCTCCTATAACCTCCCCAGTTTCTAGTAATAGTTTTAGGTTCTCTAGTGTATTTTTATCATAATCTTCAAAGGCAGTTGCAACTCCCCAAACGCGGACTCCCTCATCTTTGTATTTGTTGTAGATGTTAATTGCCTCTGGAATTCCATACATGAAGCATCCAGGACAATTTACCTGAAAGACCTCCACTAGTACTATCTTGTCTTTTTCTTGACTAAAATTAGATGGCATGCCTTGAACCCATGTGCTAATTTTGAGATCTGGGGCTTTTTGACCAATTACTGCTCTCATACAAATATTATCTAAAATTTCCATTAAAAACATAACTGATTTGAGTACAGTCTGAATTAGAATAATATAGTAGGCAAAAGTCAGTGTGATTAGATTGCAAGTAGTTACTGAAGACAGATTGAAACTTTTTTCTGAAATGGAAGAAAAATATGAAAAAAAAGATGTCAATTATTTTGTTGGATTGCTTGAACATCCTGATTATGTAGTAAGAACACGCGCTACCTGTATTCTTGTAGATTTTGGAGGTGAGGACAAAGTCGCGTATATTGCCAAAGTATTAAAAAATGACCCAAATGAATTAGTCAGACATGAGGCCGCCTTTTCCTTAGGTCAGATGTGTTATTCTAGTGGAGTAAAACCCCTTTCTGATGCAACCATAAACGATACTAGCATGTTTGTGCGACACGAAGCCGCCATTGCTCTAGGAGTAATTGGCTCAAAGGAGGCCAAGGAGACGTTAATAGAGGCATTAAAAGATCCTGATAAACCCGTTGTAGAATCGGCAATTGTCGCATTATCCAATATTGATTTTATGGAAAAACTAAGCAAAAATGAAAAGTTTGCAAAATTGACAGGTGGCTAAGATGGGATTTACAGTTGGTTTAATCGGCGCAATGGGAGGTCTGATGGCCATAGTTCTTGCCTTGATTGCAATTTCCCCTGGTGCACTAGATGGTGTAACCGAGATGATTCGTAGTAATGAAATTCCAAAACTGGATAGAATTTCCCTACAGGAGCCAATGATGGAAGTAATCGAACCTGAAGAACCAATGATTTCACAAACTATGGAACCAAAAACAATGGAACCTGAAAAAATGATGAAACAAAAAGAACCATTAGAGATGGAAAAAAGAATGATGGCTCTGACTCATAGTGTATCAATGGTTATGGGCTCTGGAGCACCGGGCTGTGAGGTAAAAAACGAATGCTACATTCCTAGTTTAATTGAGATTAATGAAGCTGATACCGTGATTTGGAGCAATGATGATAGTGCTGCTCATACCGTAACAAGTGGAACTCCAAGTGATGGACCAG
>JBFJMG010000019.1:0-11070 GCA_041634015.1 Nitrosopumilaceae archaeon | reverse complement strand
ATTCAAAATGATATTATCAAAACTAACCAATTGGATACGACAGTTCATGCTGTACAAACCATGCCCAATTGGATAAAGGATACAACTTGCTGGTGGTCAGAGAATCAAATTTCCGATATTGATTATCTTTCAGGAATTGAATTTCTGATTAACAAAGGTTTGATTAAAGTTTAAAATAAAATTTTAAAGAAATCTATTATTTTAAACCTTTTTTAATACACTGATTGATAACCTCAGAGAAGCTAACAGAGGAGTTGGTTTCTCTTATCATACTAGCCTGTATGGTTCTGACCTTTTTTGCCAGATCATCATCCAGCATTATTGTAACCCTTGTTCCCATGAAAAATTTCCATATTAAGATAAATATAAACAAATCTCGTTGGCAAAAATTAATTGTATAAATTAAAAACTCATACAATTAATTAAACTCTAAAAAGTTTATGACAAGTTATTTACTTGATTCCAACAAGACCAAATACAGGCGAAATAGATGATGAACCTTATAACTTAGTCAAAAAGGCTGAAAAAGAAGAAGCAGCCATTAAAGAATATTAAATCAATATATTGCAGAGTACAAAATTTGCATAGTGGTAGAATCATTCGAAAGGCCAACATGGGATGAATATTTTATGCTACAGGCCGAATTAGCTAAACTGCGATCAAATTGTATGACGCGTCAAGTAGGGGCAGTAATTGTTCGAAATCACAGACAATTAGCAACTGGATACAATGGAACTCCTCCAGGAATAAAGAATTGCTTTGAAGGTGGTTGTAAAAGGTGTCAACTAAGGATGGAGGGAAAAATAGAATCAGGGGCGGCCCTAGATAGATGCTTGTGCAACCACGCGGAGGCAAATGCCATAATGCATTGTGCAATCCTCGGCATAGAAGCAGGAATTGAGGGCGCAATTCTGTATACGACATTTGTACCTTGTTTAGAATGCACCAAAATGGCAATAACTATAGGAATTAAAAAAATAATCTGTCTTGATTCATACCCTGAAACTGATTTTGGTTTAATTGCAGAGGCTGGAGTTGACGTTACAAAGCTAAATAAGAATCAAATTCAGCGTTGGGTGAAAAAACTAATAGAAAATCCTGGCGAAAAAATAATTCCTAGGTAAACAGCATGTCAACTCAAAATCTTCAATCATCTTCAAAGCCAATAACATCCTTGCCTCCGTCACTTTTGGTGTCGGCCACATACAACAATCAAACCAAAACGACTAATCTTAAATTCTATGAACCAAAGTCACAAAAACTAGTAATTTGGGACGATGAAACTGGACACAAACCTTATTGTTATTCAAGATTACTTCCCGAGGATTTGGATTTTTTAAATGAACGAGATGATGTGTTAAAAATCGAACTTGTGGACAGATACGATATACTTAAAGATGAAAAAACAAAAGTTTCTAAAATTATCGTAGCTGACCCGCTAGCGATTGGCGGAACTCAAACAGACAAAAGCATAAGAAATCTAATTGAAACATGGGAATCAGATATCAAATATTATGAAAATTATCTTTATGACAGATCACTCATAGTTGGAAAGTACTATGAGATACAAGATGGAAAAATAAAACCCCACGATTTAAAAATTTCTGATGA
This sequence comes from Nitrosopumilaceae archaeon, assembly GCA_041634015.1. Lineage (GTDB taxonomy): Archaea > Thermoproteota > Nitrososphaeria > Nitrososphaerales > Nitrosopumilaceae > JBFJMG01. Next base: position 9,459 of record JBFJMG010000019.1, on the reverse strand, counting down.
AGTAAGAATTGCATTAAAAAGTTTGTTGTGGGACAAAATCTCAAATGAAAATGTTGTAAATCCAAAACAATTTCAAGATTATATTTCCGATTGGGCGGATCTTTTAAACCAGCCTATACCTAAAATCAAAAGACTAAGTTTTGATATTGAAGTCGAGGCCGAAATAGGAAGAATACCAGATCCAAAACTCGCAGATAATAAAGTTACAGCCATAGGATTTGCAGCCTCAGATGGTCTTGCGCAGGTTTTCACATTAAAAAAAGAAGGAATGCCAAAAGGCGAAAACGAGTTAGAAAGCAATATCAAAGTAATCTTTTACGATGAAGATAAAGAAAAGGAAATGATTTCAGATGCCTTTGCTTTAATCAAGTCATATCCATTTGTTCTAACCTATAATGGAGACGAGTTTGATATGCCATATCTCTATAATCGTGCTCAGAGATTGGGAATCCAAAACAAAGATAATCCATTGTACATGATGCGAGATTCTGCAACACTAAAGGAAGGAGTGCATATTGACCTATACAGGACTTTATCAAATCGATCTTTTCAGATTTACGCATTTAGCAACAAATATACCGATTTTTCTTTGAACAGCGTTTCCAAAGCACTCCTAAATGAAGAAAAAATTGATTATGGAATAGAATTAGACAACCTAAATTTGTACCAACTTTCGAACTATTGTTATCACGATGCGCTTTTGACATACAAACTTTCGAGTTTTAATAATGACATTCTTATGAATTTGTTAGTTGTTATTTCGAGAATCGCGCGAATGCCTATTGATGATATCGCAAGAATGGGCGTGTCACAATGGATTAGAAGTTTATTTTATTATGAGCATAGACAACGAGGCGCCTTAATACCAAAAAGAGATGAATTAGAAAAAAAATCTGCAGGAGTTTCAAGGGATGCAGTAATTAAAGACAAAAAATATCGTGGTGGACTAGTTGTTGAACCAAAAGAAGGAATTCATTTTGATGTAACTGTAATGGACTTTGCAAGTCTATATCCCAGCATCATCAAAGTCCGTAACTTATCATATGAAACTGTTAGATGTCCGCATGCTGAATGTCAAAAAAATAAAATTCCAGATACAAATCACTGGGTATGTTCTAAAAACAATGGAATTGCATCTTTATTAATTGGTTCTCTGAGAGATTTAAGAGTCAACTATTACAAGAGTCTATCAAAAAAAGAAACTCTTACTGAGGATCAACGGCAGCAATACATCGTTACAAGCCAAGCGCTCAAAGTCATTTTAAATGCAAGTTACGGGGTAATGGGCGCCGAGATTTTCCCACTCTATTTTCTTCCAGCGGCAGAAGCAACAACTGCTATTGGAAGGTATATCATCATGGAAACAATAAAGCGTTGTGAGGAAACTGGAATTCAAGTGCTTTATGGAGATACTGATTCGCTTTTTCTAAAAAATCCCCAATCCGAGCAAGTTAAGGATGTAATTGAGGCGGCAAAAAAGGATCATGGAGTAGATTTGGAAGTTGACAAAGAATACAGGTATGTAGTTCTAAGTGGTAGGAAAAAAAATTACCTTGGAGTTACAAAATCTGGTAAGGTTGATGTCAAGGGATTAACAGGAAAAAAGTCTCACACTCCTCCCTTCATTCGAAAATTGTTTTACGAATTGTTAGAAGTTTTATCCAAAGTGGAAAATGTTGAAGAATTTGAAAACTCTAAAAAACAAATTAGTGAAAAAATTGCATCATGGGCAAAAAAGGTGGAAGAAAAAGAAATTCCTCTAGAGGATTTAGCGTTTAATGTAATGATAAGTAAATCACCATCAGAATATGTAAAAACTGTTCCACAACACATACGCGCAGCAAAACTACTTGAATCGATAAGAGAGATAAAAAAAGGAGACATCATATCGTATGTCAAGATTCTCAATAAACCAGGAGTCAAACCAGTCGAATTAGCAAGAAGTGATGAGGTGGATTCAAAAAAATATATGGAATTTATGGAGGCCACTTTAGATCAGATTACATCATCAATGGACCTTGACTTTGATACAATATTGGGAAAACCAAAGCAAACAGGTTTAGACCAGTTCTTTTGGAATTAGATAAGGTGAGAATTTGTATTTTGATCAAACAACATTAACGATTATTGGTGTAATTGCAGGAATTCTAATTTTATCTGGATGGGTTCACCAAATTTTCAAGGGATTTAAAACAAAAAGACTAGATGATGTCTCAAAATATCTTTTAATTTTAATTTTCGTTGGAGCCATATTATGGCTGATTTATGGAATTGAAATTAATGATGTGTTCATTATCGGCACCAACGTTGCAGCTATGGTTCTTATGATAGTAATTTTGGTAATGAAGATTAACTATGCAAAAAAAAATAAAATAGATGCCTAAAACGATCTTAAATCTAGGTTTATCAGTAGGTAAAAATTAAAAAAACCGGTTTGCACGCCAACATTCTAGAGGCACAAATCTAAGGATTTTGCCTCTAGAAATTATTCAAAAATGTTTGTATAAGTACTTTTTATGATATTGAATTTTACAGATAGTTGATAGATTTAAAATGATGCGAGTTCGCATTTGACTGAAAAATCATGTTTATTATAAATTGTAAAAACTATGAGGAAGTTTCTGGAGAGAAAATCAAAAAGTTTGTAAAAATTTCTGAAAAAATCGCCAAAAAATATAAGGTCAAAATTATAATTGCGCCTCCACACCACCTATTATCTAAGGTCTCTTCAAGTAGCATTCCGATTTTTGCCCAGCACGTGGATACTTCACGAATTGGTAGCACAACTGGTTTTGTAGTTCCAGAGTTGTTGAAAAAATCTGGAATAAAGGGTTCCATAATTAATCATAGTGAACATAGGATTTCAGGTGCAGATATCGGGGAGATTGTTAAACGCCTCAAAGCACTAAAGATGACATCAATTCTGTGTGTAAGAAATGTTGCAGAGGCAAAAAAATATGCAAGATTGAATCCAGACTATATCGCAATTGAACCTCCAGAATTAATTGGTTCAGGAAAAGCAGTGTCACAAGAACGACCTGACTTGATAACAAAAGCATCTTTAGCAGTAAAGAGTGCCAAAAACAAAACAAAACTATTGTGTGGGGCAGGAATTATCTCAGGCAAAGATGTTCGTAAGGCAATTGAACTTGGCTCAGTTGGGATTTTGGTTGCAAGCGGAGTTGTCAAAGCACAAAACTGGAATAAGATTATTGAGGAATTTGCAAAGGCAATGCTTAAAACACCCTAGACTCGATTGGATAAACGGAAATTGAAATGAAGTCAGTATATTTTTTTGATGAAGGAAATGGCAAGAACAAAAAGCTGCTAGGTGGAAAGGGTGCAGGATTATGTGAGATGACTCGTCTAAAACTACCGGTTCCTCCAGGTTTTGTGATAACCACCGAAGTTTGCAAAAAATACTATGAAAACAACAAAAACCTTCCAAAAAATGTAATTAGTGAAGTAAAAAAGAATATTTACAAAATCGAAAAAAAGACAGGAAAAAAATGGAATTCAAGTGAAAACCCCTTACTAGTATCTGTTCGTTCAGGTGCAGCAATCTCAATGCCAGGGATGATGGATACAATTTTGAATCTTGGAATAAACGATATTACCGTAGAAGGACTCGCAAAAAAAACGAATAATCCTAGATTTGCCTGGGACTCCTACAGAAGATTCGTTCAGCTATTTGGAAAAGTTGTTTTTGGAGTTGATGATAAAAAATTTGATGATGTCTTGGAACAAGCAAAGAAAAACCAAGCGGTTCAATCAGATAGTGCACTAAATGAAAAAGCTCTTCGTGGAATAGTATCAGAATACAAAAAAATTTGTGAGAAACATACTGGTAAACAATTTCCCTCGGATCCTAATGTGCAATTAGAGTTAGCAATTAAGGCAGTTTTTTCAAGTTGGATGGGTGAAAGAGCTTTGGTTTATCGTGACAAAAATAACATTACAAAAGATATCGCCGACGGTACTGCGGTAAATGTAGTAGCAATGGCCTTTGGAAATATGGGAAATGATTGCGCAACAGGAGTGGTCTTTACAAGAAATCCAGGGGATGGAACAAGAGCCATTTTTGGAGAATATCTTGTAAACGCACAAGGTGAAGATGTTGTTGCAGGAACACGAACCCCAAAACCAGTGGATTCAATGAAGGTTGAATTACCAAATTCCTACAAAGAACTTGTGGAAACTTGCAACAGGCTTGAAAAACACTACAAGGAGCCACAGGACATTGAATTTACAATCGAGCAAGGGCGATTTTACCTATTACAGACAAGAAATGCAAAGATGAATGCAGCAGGCATGATAAAAACATCGGTGGAGATGGTTAGTGAAAGACTAATTCGAAAAGAAGAAGCTCTGCTTCGACTAAATCCGGATCAACTAGAACAATTACTACATAAAACAATTGATCAAAATAACGTTAAAAATTTCGTAACGGTTTCCCGTGGTATTGCGGCTTCACCCGGTGCAGCAAGTGGAATAGCTGTGTTTGATGTAAAACGGGCAGTGTCCATGGGAGAAAATGGAAAAGGCGTAATTTTAGTAAGGGAAGAAACTAAACCTGAAGATGTTCCTGCCTTTTTTACCTCATTAGGAATTTTGACTAGTCGTGGTGGAAAAACTTCTCATGCTGCTGTAGTTGCAAGAGGTATGGGAAAACCCTGCATTGTAGGTTGCTCAGAGTTGAAGATAGATTACGAGGCTAAAAAATGCTATTCTGATGGAAAAATCATTTCCGAAGGGGATTCAATTACGATAGATGGAAGTAGTGGTAATGTTTACCTGGGCACGGTTCCCACGATTGAGCCGAAAATTACAGAGGACTTTAAAACCATTCTCAATTGGTCGCAAAAAACAAAAAAAATTGGAATTAGGGCCAACGCCGATACTCCAGAGGCAGCAATTCTTGCTAGAAAGTATGGTGCCCAGGGAATAGGATTATGTCGTACTGAAAGAATGTTCAACGCAAGTGATAGAATTGGTCTTTTTGTCGATATGATTATGGCAAAATCAATTGAGCAAAGACAACAAACACTTGAAAAATTAAAGCAGCTTCAAAAGAGTGATTTTATCCAAATCCTAAAGGCAATGGAGGGATACACAGTAACGATTCGGCTCTTAGATCCACCGCTACATGAATTCCTACCAAATCCAGAGGAGTTGGCAAATAAGATTAGAAAATTAGAAGAACAAAATGCCACCAATGAGATACCACATCTAAAAATTGTTTTAGAGACGGCACGAAATCTTGCCGAAATAAATCCCATGATGGGACATAGGGGAGTCAGAGTAGGTATTACTTATCCTGAGATTTATGAAATGCAAATTAGAGCTGTTTTTGAAGCAGCAGTAGAGCTTACAAAACAAAAAATCGATGCGCGCCCGCAAATAATGATTCCCCAAGTAAGTACAATTGCAGAATTAAATCAAATTAAAAGAATATACAACAAAGTCAAAGACGAAATTCAAAACGAACACAAATTAAAACTAAAAATTAATTTTGGAACAATGCTCGAGGTAGTCAGAGCGTGTCTGACAGCACATGAGCTGGTTAAAACTGCGGAGTTTTTCAGTTTTGGTACAAACGACCTAACACAAGCCACGTTTAGTTTTAGTAGAGAGGATGCTGAAGGAAAATTCCTACCCGAATATCTTGAAAAAGAGTTGCTTGAGACCAGTCCTTTCCAGTCATTAGACGTCAGTGGGGTTGGCGCGTTAATGCAAATAGGAATTAATCAGGGAAGGAAAATAAAACCAAATTTAGAAATTGGAATTTGTGGAGAACATGGAGGAGATCCGCGATCTATCCGCTTTTGTAACAATCAGAAACTTAGTTATGTTAGTGCATCCCCTCATAGGATTCCAATTGCCATAGTTGCTGCAGCCCAAGCTAATTTAGAAAAATCAGGTACGAAAGCCAAAGCTGTAAAAAAGACTAAAATCAAAAAAACAAAAAAACGATCTAGGGTAAAAAAGTCAACCAGACGCCCTAAGGTGAAAAAAGCAGGGAAAAAACCAAAAAGAAAATCAAAAAGACGATAATTTTTCAAAATAGTTAAAAATTCAATATTGTTTCTTATCTCAATTGTTACCTAGAATTGACTCTATTAAGCAAATGAGATTAAAATTAGGAATAACTCAAAAAAAACTTGCCTCTTTGGTGGGAGTTAGTACCTCAATGATTAACCAAATTGAGTCAGGTCGTTCTCAACCAAGCTATGATACCGCAAAAAAAATCTTCGATAGCTTGGCCACCCTTGAAGGAAAATCTTCATCTCATAGAGCAGGAGATTTTTGCAGTAAAGACATTGTGAAATTAAAGACCACTAATACTCTGCACGATGCCATAAAAAAAATGCATAAATATTCTATAAGTCAAATTCCCGTTTATCTTTCAAACAAACCAGTAGGAGTTGTTTCAGAAAGTGGGATTATGGAATATTTGGCAGATGTTGGGGAATCAGAATTAAAAAATGCAAAGGTGGAAGTTGCGATGGAACCGATTCCTCCAATAGTAGATTACGATACACCAGCAAATGTTCTGGTACCTTTGATTCGTTTCTCAAAGTGCATTATGGTCTCAAAAAAATCAAAAATTGTTGGAATAATTACAGCATCAGATACTCTAAAAATGATGGAGTAAGGTTACTTTGGATGAGAGCAAAGCTCAGCTAAAACACCATGAAGTGACTTTGGATGAATAAAGGTAACCTTTGTTCCAGCAGAACCTGGGCGGATTTTGCCTAGAAACTGCACACCACATCCTTCCATACGTGTGACTTCACCTTCAATATCGTTTGTCTCTAACGCAAGATGATGTAATCCTTCACCTTTTTTCTCAAGAAATTTTTGAATTGGACTGTTAGGATTGGTAGGCTCCATTAATTCAACTCTTCCATTCTCTAGGTGAAGAATAGCCACCTTAACTCCCTCTGTTTCTACAGTTTCAAATTCAATATCATCGACACCCAGGGCTTCTTGATATTTTTTTGCAGCAGATTCTACATCTTTTACCGCTATTGCCACATGGTCAATTTTCAAGAGCCCTCAATTTTGTAATACATCCTGCTTTTATTTAATTCGTGTCACTGGCTTTGTTTTGAAATCAAAAATCTAGAACAATTATCAAAGGATTTATGATTAAACATTATTTACTATTCGCCTAATCACTAGGAAGTTCTATTGAAAATTTCGTTGGGTTATTTGTTACCGAAATTTTGCCCCCATGTTCTTCTACTATTCTTCTACAGTTTGCAAGACCCAAACCTGTACCTGTGTCTTTTGTCGTATAAAGCGGCTCAAAAATTAACGGTAAAATATCTTCTGGGATTCCGGGGCCATTGTCTTCAAAACTTATGGTTACCTTATTTGGTTTTTTTTCGGCTTTGATTATAATTATTCCTTGATTTCCTAATGCCTGAATTGCATTTTGAATTATATTTGAAAAAACCGTTTGCATTTTAATTTTATCAACATTGACCAATATTCCATCGGAGAATTCCTTTATCTTAATTCCCTTAGGAATTACTAGGTCCGCAAGGGACCTATCCAGAATTTCCTTTAAGTTGGCATTTTCTTTTTTAAGTCCTCTTGTTTGAACAAATTCTAAGACGTCTGCTGTCTGATATTCTAATTTATCAATAGATTTGTCAATTTTTTGATATAGTTTTTCTCTTGAAGACTGGTCTTGCTTATGATCCGTTTTTAGTAATTCAAAGGACAATCGGAGGATACTCAATGGAGTTCTTAAATCATGGCTTAAACCAGCCCCAATTTTGCCAATTGTTATGAGCTTTTCTCTTCTAACCCGATCATTTGCTTCGTTATCCAAAATCCTAAAAATTATGAAAACCAAAATAACATGCGCAATTACGTTTGTAAATAAAAGAATTAATTGTAAGTCAATCAACGCCCGATCTTTCTTTTCTGAAAATGCTGAAAGATCTTTTACCAACAAATCAGAATGTTGAATTAATTCTAATCCGATTCCTTCAATTTCTCTTTGAATGTTAGATATTTGTATCGGGTCATTAAATGTCAACAATTCATTGCTCTTTTTTTCCATTTTAGTGAATGTTTGATTGATTTTTTGCCAACCCTCATCAAGTTCTGCAGGAAGTTCTCTTAATTCTACTCCATTTTTTTCCCCACCTTTCTTTAGTAGAGCAATATTTTCCTGAAGTTTCTCAATCGATTCAAAATTCTGTTTATCTGAATTGTCATAAGTATAGCTACGAACTTCTAAAATTACCATACTGGAAAAGAATCTATTTAATCCAGCAACATCAATTGAATCACTGATAAGCAGCCACTCTGATTCAATATAAACGAGAGAAAGAAAACTTACAATAATCAATGCAATTTGTAAAGAAACTATTAGACTAATCTCTATCTTCACATTCAATTCGATACGAAAGAGAGGAAGTAGTCAGTATAATTTCTATGCATTTCCTTTGTAATATGCAATTGTCTGTATCAATACTGTTTAGAAAACCAATTCCAAAACAGGATTAAAAGACTTCTTTAGGCCTATATTCACCAAAAACATCACGGAATGTATTGCTTATCTCGCCTGTTGTTGCGTACGCCTTTACAGAGTCAATAATAAACGGCATCAAATTTTTGTCGGTTTCTGCCGCATTTTTCATTGCAGATAAAGCCTGTTCAACTTTTTTCTTGTTTCGGGTTTCTTTTAATTTTTTCATCGCTTTTCTTTGCTGGATTTCAACAGAATCATCGATTCGAAGTAATTTTTGTTTTCCTTCAACTTCATCAATGAACTTGTTTACTCCCACTAAGATTCGCTCATTAGCATCGGCTTCCTTCTTTAGTCGATATGCGTTTTGCCTAATTTCTGATTGGAAGAATCCCTTCTCAATTGCTTTGATTGAGCCTCCTAGTTTTTCTATTTTCTTTAGATATTTCCAAACTCCCTCTTCAATTTCAGTGCAAAGGTCTTCCAAATAATAAGAACCAGCCATCGGATCCACGGTTTTAGTTATGCCACTTTCGTGAGCCACAATTTGTTGGGTTCGAAGTGCAATTTTGGCAGATTCTTGGGTAGGAAGTGCAAGTGCCTCATCTCTAGAATTGGTGTGAAGCGATTGAGTACCTCCCAAAACAGCGGCCATTGTTTGTATACCAACTCGAACTATATTGTTATCAGGTTGTTGAGCGGTAAGTGATTCACCGCTTGTTTGTGTATGAAATTTTAATTGCAGTGATTTTGGATCTTTTGCATGGAACTTTTCTTTTAAAATTTTTGCATAGACTTTTCTTGCCACCCTAAATTTAGCAATTTCTTCGAAAAATTCAATTGTACAACAAAAGAAAAATGATAGTCGGGGAGCAAAATCATCAATTTTTAAACCACGGTCTAAACACGTTTGAATGTATTCGATTGCGTTTGCAATTGTAAATGCAACTTCCTGAGTAGCTGTTGAACCT
>JBFJMG010000018.1:0-11187 GCA_041634015.1 Nitrosopumilaceae archaeon | reverse complement strand
CTCCATTGCGTTATCCACAGCTCTGTCAATCGAACCAGAAATGGATACATGACATCCAATCTGCATGTTCATTGAGGGTAGACCGACATAATTTAAACCAGCGATTTGAATTAACGGAATTATTGATTTGAGCGAACCAGATTTTTATTGCAAACTTTACTAGAGAAAGATATGATTACACTCGGACAGGATGAGATTGCAAAATATCCCTTTCTTACAGATGCTGGCCAGTATCTTAAAGATAAAGGGTTCACTTTAGAACAATTCGGGACAGATCCAGACCTGAAAATTATAGTTGAAAAGGCATATCAACGAATTGTATCAGCTGCCCAAGGAACAATTTACAAATCTGATCTAGAGAAAAATCAAATCGTAAATGAAGCAACCTTGCCAAAAGAAGTTTTTTCATTTCTTTTGGCTGTGGTCTTGTTAAAACTTGCTGGAAGACCAACGCTTATCAGACGATTTGCTCTAAACGAGGCCAGAAGGGCAGAAAAATATCTAGAAAAGGATCTCTCTAATTTTTCTGAAAAGAAAAAAGAAGAATTAGCTGTTAGAATTATTAATGATTTATTTTCAATTAATATTACAAAATTAGATGGAATCTTCCGTATTCCTATCTCAGATTATCTAGAACATTCAGTTAATTTTCATGAAAGAGAATGGAAACTTGTAAACAGACGTGTGGAAAAAGGTTTTGTGAATTTAAGTTCTCATGAAACAGTAAGATTAGTAAGAAAAGAACTTGGAAGTTATATCAATTCCAAAATTCAAACAGCTACAACGCCATCAATGATTGAAGGTTTTAAGGAATCTGTAGACAAATTATTGACAATGGCAAAAAAATTAGAACCAAAATTTACAATAACTTCATCCGAATATCCACCATGCATTAAACATGCAATTGAAGTTCTTGAGAAGGGAGAAAATCTTCCCCATTCAGGAAGATTTATGCTGGCTACCTTTCTATTAAGTAAAGATCAAACAGTCGAACAAATTGCACCACTTTTCAAAAATGCTCCTGATTACAATGAAAAAATTACACTTTATCAGTTAAACCACCTGGCAGGAGGTTCGGGTAGTGGCACCAAATATTCTTGTCCGTCATGTGAAAAAATAACTAGTCAAAACCTTTGTTATGCAATTCCTGAATGCGATGACATCATAAATCCACTTCAATTTGGAAGAAAAAGAAAGTAAATGCACATAAAGGACATAAAGTTATTAGAAGAATTATTCAAAAAATATTATTTTGATAATTTTGAATTATTCCACGTTCCAACCAAAACTAGACAGCGTGAATTTGGATACCAAAAATTTAATTCGGGAATGATACGTCATATTTCATTAAAAGACGATAAGGATTTACGCCTTCTACTTATGTCAGAAATTCCTTCAGATGTTTATTGTTCAAATGCGTATTATTCTTTTCCAAACCTACCAATGGCAGAAAAAGATTGGCAGGAAGCTGATCTTATTTTCGATATTGATGCAAAAGACTTGAAACTAGATTGTAGAGAAAGTCATACTAGTATAAGATGTAATTCATGTCAAAAAGTTTTTTCTAAAAATCATATTTGTCCCCACTGTAACTCAACTAAAATAGAGAAAAAATCTCTAACTTGTATTTCTTGTATTAATGCTGCAAAAAACGAAATAAAAAAACTCATGATTATTCTTCAAGAAGATCTTGGTATTAACAAAGAAAATATTGAAATTTATTTTTCTGGAAATGAAGGATTTCATATTTATGTATACAATTCTCAATATCAAAAACTTGGATCCAAAGGACGAGCAGATTTAGCAGACTACTTGATGTTCCGAGGTGCAATTCCTGAAACATTTGGTTTCAAGAGACATGCACCACACAAATCTTCACTAATTGAATTAAATGAAAAAGGCTGGCATGGGCGTGTCGCAAAAAACCTTTTTGGAACCAAAACAAAAAGACCAAAAATTATTAAAAACATTATCTCTGGGGGATATTCTTCTTTCCAAAATCAAATCCAAAATCTATCCCAAGAAATTGGAATAAAAATTGATCCCGGTGTAACAATGGACATTCATAGAATTTTCCGACTTCCAGGATCTCTGAACAGTAAGAGTGGACTTTCAAAAATACTTTGCCAAGATCTTCAAAAATTCAATCCATATACTGATGCCTGCTTTTTAGATGAGGAATCAGTTGAAATTCTAGCAGACTCTCCAATCCAATTTTCTCTTAAAAATAGGAAATTTGGACCGTATTGCAACGAAAAAGTATCTGTACCAAAGTATTCGGCTGCATACTTGATTTGTAAGGGACTAGCAACTTGCAGTTTTTAATTTGAATTTTCTATAAATCAAAGGCTGCAATTATTCTAATAGCTATAATGGCTGGTAAGACATTAATGTACCACTCCTCAAATTAGGTTGATTTTGTATAGCGCATCTACTGAAAAAGCTCCACCTCCTGACGCTGGCAAGTACATTCGATGGGGAATAGTTGGAGTAATAGCCATCATTATTTTTGCAATTGGGGCTAATCAAGGTGTAATTCTTTTAATGAATTTTACAGAATTTGATGAAAAGTTCACAAAACCGTTATACTATTCTCTTATCGCGGCTCTAATCTTATCATCAATTTCCCTTGTTCGAGTAAATATTTTGGGCCGTTCCTCAATCTTTTGGTATGGAATTCAAACTGCGATCTCCTTTTTAAATCGGGGAAGTAGGGAACCTATTTTTAATAACATATCCAATTTCAAGGACTACAAACTAAGTCCACCTCAATTTGTTATTTGGCAAATAACTAAAGTTCTTCTTTTTGGAGCTTTTTTTACCAACGTTATGTTTGGTTTTGCAGCAGTTTCCTTTTTACAAGGAAATACACTTGGTGTTGAAAACCTACCAACTTTATTTTCATTACCTTTTGTAACTCCTCCAACTGATACAACTTACGCTTTTGATCACGTAGTCCCTATGGTTCCAGTACTGGTCTTACTAATTCCACCAATTTTAGGCGCAATTGGTTTACGACTTGTTTTGTATGTTGGCCTGCATTCAATAATTCGAGTTATTACTTCCTATATCCAAGATACGTCGGAAGGTAAACCTAGATATCTAAATTATGTTTCAACGATAGAAGCTATTATTGGAATAGGTATTCTTTGGGCAGGATTTAATTTATTTTTCACTGATCAAATAGACTATAACACTAGATATGCAATTGGTGGAACCTTAATCATAGGATTTGCATTAATTGCGTTTTCGTTTACAGATAGGATACGAGCTAGGGTTCTAACCCATATGCTAAAACGAGATGTGTATATTCGAATCATAACCATAATTGCAATCGCTATAATTGTTGCAGGAGTAATTTCAGTAAATAACAGTATAGCAGATGCAAGGAAGATAGAATATTTAGGACCATACACGGCACAACAAATTGGTGTAAACCGATATCTTGGTGACTTGGATGTTATACAAGAAAGTACACACGACGTTAAACTAGCCTCAATTTCTCCAAATAATATCAAAAATTACGTAAAAAGTAATAATGATGTGTTAGACGTTGTTCGGGTTTGGGATTGGGAGGCAGCCTTTGCAAAACTAAAACCCGAGATTGGTCTGATTCCATATGTAGATTTTGAAGATAATGATATTCTTCGCTTCAATAATACCTTGTACTGGACTGCTTCCATGAAACCGATTTTACCTCCTTCCGTGAGCCTAGAAAATAGGTGGTATAATGAACATCTTGTTTATACTCATGTTCCAAATGGTTTTCTAACCTTAGAAGCAACTGATGGGCAAATTGTAGACAGTGCAGGCTTTTTCAAACAAAGAGAAATTTATTATGGTGAGGGTGGATTACTAGAGCAGACCTGGTCAGGCTATCCAACCAACAGGGGAGAAACAAGTGCTGAATTGGGTGGGAAATTTTATAATGGAGCTGGTGGATTAAGCGTATCGCCTCCACTTAGCTGGATCTTTGAACCAAACTTCCTATTGTCTTTTCCAGCCGAACCTGTACACATAATGAGATACAAGGATATTATTAACAGGATGGAGACGCTATATCCATATTTTCTCTACAATCTGTTTGGCAAAGAATTGGATTCATTACCGGTAACAGATGGTCAAAATACCTACTGGTTAATGCCATTAATTGTTGGCTTTGATGGTCGCGATGTACCTTGGTCTGTTGGAAATCCATATCTAAGACTGGTTGGATATGCTCTAATCGATACCTATGATGGAGATATTTCGCTCGTAAAAACGGGTGATGACTTTTTCTCAGAAATGTTTGCTGACCAATATTCCGATCAGTTCCAACCAATGCCTAGTTGGTTAAGAGAACAAATTAGATTCCCAGTGGAACTATTCAACTGGAAAACTGAGATGTATAACATCTATCACGTTACAAACGTAGAAACTTTTATTCAAGCAAATGAGTTTTACGAAATCCCACGTGGTCTGGACACTTACTATATTGAAGCCAAACCACCTGGATTCGAAAAAACTGAGTTTATTGGTTTACTATCATTAGAACTTCGAGGATCTCAGGGTAGAAATCTTGCTGGTTTTATGATTGTTCAAAACGATTTACCCAACCTAGGAAAAATGCAATTTTACGAAGTACCTCTCAATTCGACCACCAAACTTATTGGCCCAACTGCTGTAAAAGAGGCCTTGGATAGGGATCCAGATTTTGCTCAATTAAAAACCCTCTTACGTAATCCAAGAATTGGAGATAATATTTTGTACCAAGTCGGTCAGCACGATACCTATTTCATTCCTGTTTACACTGCAGGAGCAGGGGGAGTTGTAGCTCAATTGGGAACAATAGCTGCCGTAGGAGCAGCGTTTACTGGAGAATATTACGTAGGTTTGGGTTCAACTCAAGAAGCTGCGTTTGAAGCTTATTTGAAAAAATTATCGGGTGTTTATACCCCATCAACTGCAACCAATGGAGAAACTATAGAATTAGGACGTGCCGAAAGAATCGACCTCATTAAAGCTTCTTTTGAAAAAGAAGAAATTAACATATTAGAACCGACCTCAATACAAATTCCATTAGCATTCAAGGAGGGAGAGATTTTCTTCTTTACTGAATCTGATCAACAAGATGTAGAGGAATTGATTGCTGAGTTCATTGATGATTTTGTTAAACCTAGAACCGACAGAGTCTTTATGTGGGAAGAAGAGAATATCTTCAATTTTGGTACAATAATTGTCAAAGATAACATTCAAGAACTACATTATATTGCAATTGAGATAGGCAGCTAATCGTTGTTTCATATTCTTTACATTAACGGATAGCGCCATCCCAAGATTAGAAAATAAAAAAGAAGGGTTTAGTAATGTTTTGATAAGATATTTAGATTTAAATTCACTTTAAACGAAATTTCTTAAAATCTTCTATTACTTCGATGTTTTGGTAGACATTCTTTGCAGTAGACTGGTCTGCCTTCTTTTGGTTGAAAAGGCACCTCAGATTCTTTACCACAATCAGCACATGTACATGGGTACATTTTGCGTTCTTCTGACATTATTGAGAGTGTTTTACGACATGTAATAACGCTTGTGTTTTCTAAACCTATTTTTTGTATAAGGTTAATGACTAGAATACAGGTCCTAAGATATTTTCAAATTAAGGTAACTAAAGATTTATTCTCTATAGTGAACTAGTAAACCATTTTCCATGACCGGCATTACTGATATAATGCTGTCACCCTTTTGGGCAAGAAAGTCGTTTACAACATCTTGCAGAAATACTCCTTCAGGTATGTGCTTGGTTTCAAAATATCGTATTTTGTGTTTCATTCTGATTAATAATAATTTGACTAGTATTAATCATTATAAAAAAATAAAACGATGAGAAATATAGGAATGTTAGAATAAAAATATTTTTTAATTTTTAGGTCTCATTGCAAGAAGGATAATTTCCATGTTTTATTTTATACTCCTCTAATAACTGGTTTCTTCGTTCCTTTGGATTATCCACAAATATCTTCTGGTAGGTATTTGTCTTTTGTTTACCGACATTTCCCTCAAAATTTGTATCAAGATATTTTGTAAATTGATTTTGCAGATTTTGAGTTTCTCCAATGTATAATGTGTTTAAATTTTTATCATAGAGAACATATACACCTGGTTTGGATTTCACAAATCTTGCACTATCTAACCACAACTGAACCTTAACATCTAATATTTCCATAATTGAGTCCTGGTTAAATACGATAGCGTTCAGACTTTAGGTAACTAGTCTTCGTAGCAATTAGCAAAATTTTATGAGGATTAACTTTAACCAAGCCAATTCTTCCTATTATCATCTTTCTCTAATTTTTTTTTCTAAGATGTCAATTGTTTGATTAACGAGAAAGTCTCCATCACGTGCATGACTAATTCCACTTATCTTTTCCATGCGAAGCATAGTTTCTGTTGAAATTTGTAGTTGTACCAATAAATTATCTAACCTCTTCTCGTAATATAAGCTGTTCAAACAATTAACAATTAAACAAGTATTGTATGTCATTTTATCATGTTACTAGTAGTTGATAATGGCTCTGTTTATACGGAAAATCTAATAAAATTCCTAAAAAGGAAAAATTTTGAATTTAGAGTTGTCTCCTTTGACACTCTTAATTTATCTGAATTAGATTCAGTTGACTCATTCATTCTATCAGGTAGAAGAAAAAACGATAAAATCATGAATTCAATGAATTCCAAAATTATCCTATATAGTATAGCCAAAAAAAAACCATTACTGGGCATTTGTTATGGTGCTGAAATATTAGCATTGACATTAGGAGGAACAATCAAGCGAATGAATTCTCTGCATAAAGGTCTTACAGAAATAAAAATTTTAAAGCCAAACGATTTGTGCAATAAAAAAATTGAAGTTTATGAAAGTCATCATTATGAAATATCTAGGTTAGGTACAAATTTGTCACAAATAGCTAGTTCGATCTCATGCCAATTCGAAATAATTAAACATAAAAATCAGAAAATTTTTGGAACGCAATTCCATCCAGAAATGTCTAATGATGGACAAAATTTAATTGAAAAATTCATAACTTTATGATTGGTTTTAATAACTCAAAAAATTATCTGCGTTATGGAAGACCCAGAACATGATCTAATTATTCCCCCGGTACGGGAAGAAAACATTTGTCTTCCCCTTTCTATCAATGCAGTTTCGCAATATTGGAATGTAAATTTGCCAATTAAGGAGTCACTAGAAATTGCAAAAAAATATCCAAACATTAACGGAACTATACTTATTGAGGGAATTGAGTTGGCGGAAAGACACGAACTTGGAAGCCTAATCATTCATTCTAGTCTTTCTGAATTAAAAAAAATAATCGATTTCGGAATTCCACCAATTGTTATTTTACCTGGAGTTCAAAACACAGTACAACACGCTTCAATTATTTCCGGTTATGATCAAAAAGAGAATACTATAATGCACCATATACCCGAACAAAATGTCGAGGGAGAATTTCAAGTAGGCGTTATTCCAGAAACAAAATTTGATAGAATGTGGTCTGAGGATGCCAGATTAATGATCATCCTAGCCCCTCCTGATATTATTTCAAAATTAGATTTAGAAAACAATGCAAAAACAAAGTCTAATCGTTTGTGCTTTCAATCAGAGAAACTCAGTCTATTAGGAAAAAAAGATAAAGCAATAGAGTATCTTAAAGAGGCGATCTCTCTTGATGGTAAAAACTCAACTGCATTTTCCCTTTTGGGAGGAGTTTTCAATGAACAAAATTCATCTCAATGTATCCAATATTATGAAAAAAGTATTGCGCTAAATAATAGATGTTATCTCGCATACAGAGGTCTGGGCAACTACTACCTTAAAACCAAAGAATATGAAAAAGCAGAAAGAAGTTATTCTAAGGCAATTGGAATTAATCCATTTAGGTTTGGCCCCATTTACAAAAATAGAGGGTTAGTAAGATTAGAACAAAATAAGAAGAATGAAGCAAAGGAAGATTTTAAAAATTATTTAAAATATACCCCGTCCGCTAAAGATAGAGAAGAAATTGAAAAAGCTTTGTTAGAATTATAACACAAATGCGGAGTGCGAGATTTGAACCCGCGACCTTCAGCTTGGGAAGCTGACGTCATACCAGGCTAGACTAACTCCGCGTATTTCGACTTTTGAGATTAGCATTATATAGTTTAATTAAAAAAAAGAAATATGGATGCCCGTTGTCCAAAATGCGAAAAGGCTGCAATTTTAGATGAAGAGGTCACATGTGTAAAATGCCCTCATTGTAATTTTGAGTCAGATTATGAAAGTTATCTCGAAATTATGAAAGAACAAGCAATTAACATGGCTGCTGATTATATTCCGGATAGACCAGGCATGTAATTACCAGTAACTTCCTTTATCTGAACAATCTAAATGTGCACCACACTTTGGGCAAAATAAATGGCAAGCTTGAAGATCTACCATCTTGTTATCACATCTAGGACATTTAATTTGCTCCATTACATTTCGCTCTCTTTATTTTTTGATTTAAAATCCTGTCTAAAGGTTAATTAATAGTAAAATTTTTTTTTTGTATACTTGGCTAACTTCAAATTAACAATTTCCGATACCAAAGGAAAATCTATTACAAAGGAGCTTAAGGACAGCGAGGCAAATCCACTTTTGGGTCTACAGGTCGGAAAGGAAACCGATGCATCTGTTGTCGGTTTATCTGGAAAATTAAAAATTACTGGTGGAAGCGATAAATCTGGCGTTCCCATTCGTTCCGATGTTTCTGGATCTGCAAGGAAATATGTCTTGATATCAAAGGGTGTAGGACTACAAGAAGCAGAAAAAGGTCAAAGAGTTAGAAAATTAATTAGAGGTAATTCCATTTCTGAAGAAATTTACCAAATTAATTGCAAGTTTGATGGTCAACTTCCTGTTGAAAAACAATCATCCCAAGAAGAACCAACAAAGGAAGAAAAAAAAGAATAACTTAACATAACGCATTTTAAAACCATTTTTGTTGCATTGGAGAGAAACACTTCCGGACTGGTACGTCAAAAAATATGGTTATCAACCTTGTGTGAATATTGGAACAGCAGGCCACGTTGATCATGGAAAGACCTCATTAATTCAAGCTTTGACTGGAGCATGGACAAGTGTTCACAGTCAGGAATTAAAAAGAGGAATTACTATTAGGGTAGGTTATTCTGATGCAGCATTTTACAAATGTAAAAAATGTGAAGAACCATTAGGTTACTCAACGGTGCCAAAATGCCCAAATTGTGGAAAAGAAAGTGAATTATCTAGAGTTGTGAGCTTTGTGGATAGTCCTGGCCACGAGAGCTTGATGGCAAACATGCTTTCTGGTTCTGCCTTAATGGATGGAGCATTATTAGTAATTGCTGCGAACGAAAAAGTTCCACGACCACAAACCAAGGAACATCTTCTTGCCTTACAGACCCTTGGTATTAAACAAGTAGTTGTTGTACAAAACAAGATTGATCTTGTCTCTTACAAGGATGCCTTAACAAATTATTCTGATATTACCAAATTCGTCAAAGGAACCCATGCTTCTAGTTCACCAATAATCCCCATCTCTGCACAATCTGGTCTAAATATTGATGCGTTAATTGGAGCAATAGAGTCTACCATTAAAACACCAACTAGAAAGGAATCAAAAGAAACTGTAATGCACGTTTTACGATCCTTTGATGTAAACAAACCCGGTACAAAAATTAAAAACCTAAAAGGTGGTGTAATAGGTGGTAGTCTCACACAGGGAATTCTAAATATTGGAGATGAAATCGAAATTAAACCCGGATTAATTAATGAAAAAAAGAAATTTTACGAACCTATTCAAACTAAAATAGTTTCATTAGGCACATCCGCTGGAATTGTTGAATCGGTAAAACCTGGTGGCTTGGTAGCGATAGGTACACAACTAGATCCATCAGTTACTCGAAGCGATTCTTTTATTGGATCTGTGGTGGGAATCCCAGGCTCACTTCCAGAAAACTCTCTCAATGCTAAAATTGATGTTAGCTTATTTGACGTAGCAGTTGGAGCAGTGGGTGATACGAAAGTTACACCTGTACAAGTCGGCGAATCCTTGAGATTAAACATTGGAACTGCGCCTGTTTTATCTAAGGTGACAAAAGTTAAAGATAAAACTATCGAAGTGGAATTTAGACGACCAGTTTGTCTTTTTGAAAAGGGAAATGTAGCAATAAGCAGAAGAATAACAGATCGATGGAGACTAATTGGAGCAGGAATAGTTGGTTGAAGTATTATGCGACACTAGTTTTTTGATACAAATAGCAACGAAAAGAATTAAAAATATTTCAACATTTGAAACTGAAATTGGAGAAATTAATTTCGTTGTTCCTGAGGCAGTCATAGGAGAACTAGAGAAACTCACTAAAGATACCAGAAAAGCTAAAAATGCAAAAATTACTCTTGAATATATAAAGAAATTAAAAAAAATCCCAACAACGGGTAATTATGTTGATTCAGTAATTATTAATCACGTAAAAAAAAAAGGAGGATTTGTTGCTACAATTGATAAGGTTTTAAAAAATAAAATAAAAAATTTGAATGGTTCAATAATCTCTCTCTCAAATGATAAAATAATTTTGGAATCTTCGTAAAGCTTAACTTTACCCTCTTTATATCAAAAATAAATGGGAAATCTAATTCTAAAGAGTTCGGCTTTTTCTGAAGGACAAGAAATACCAAAAAAACATGGATACAAATACGAAAATAAAAACCCACACCTTAAAATTTCCAACATTCCCTCAAATGCCAGATCTTTAGCCCTAATCATGGATGATCCCGATGCAAAAGCCGCAGTTGGAAAAATCTGGGTGCATTGGGTTATCTGGAATATTGATCCTACAACAAATGAAATTCCTGAGGGAACGATTCCTAACGGTTCTGTTGAAGGAACATCAGATTTTGGTGAGATCGGCTACGGAGGTCCGGCCCCACCTGATAAGAGTCACACATATTTTTTCAAAATTTATGCATTGGATTCAAAACTAGATTTACCAAAAGGATCTAATAAAATGCAATTAGAAGAAGCAATTAAGGGGCATATTGTCTCCGAAGCAGTTCTTACTGGAACTTTTACACCGTAGTTTACTCAATATTTTTTTAGACGGCCAAAAAATAATTTTGAACTAGAACCAAAATTAGCTTTTCAAATTTTT